>JABDBM010000017.1 GCA_013288685.1 Bacteroidota bacterium
CATTAATTTCGTGGATTACATTGTCTAATTTCGTTATGGTTTCTTTCAGATAATGTAATATTTGTCTGTTATGCCCATCCGTAATTCCGTGTTCCTCAATTAAATCAACTAACCCAATTATACTTGCAACCGGACTCCTCAACGTATGGGAATTTTTAAAAGAGACCATCTTTAATTGCTCCACTTTTTCTTCAAGTTCCTCCTGTAGTTCTACCAGTTTGGTTACATCTTCAACCACCCTGATGATGGTACAAATATTATTGCTGTTTTTTCTTTCATAAATCATTTGCCGCGAGTACAGCCATATATAATACCCGTCACTTTTGCGCAGGCGCACGGTCATTTCAATAACATCGCCGCTTTTTGATTGGATAATTTTATCGATTGTTTGCAGTACTTTTTGGAAGTCATCCGGATGAACAATGGTTTTATAGAAATCGTTACTCAGATTAACATATTCATCCGCTGAGTACCCCAACATTTGACGAATTACCCCGCTCGAAAATACAACCTTATGGTTAGACAGATCATAAGTTTGAAATTCAACGTGTGTTACCTCGAAAAGTGAATGCAGAAATTTTACCCCTGGTTTCATTATATAAATATATAAGGCAATTTAAATAAAAATCATTAGTTATCCCGTGAAACCAGGGTTATAAAGATTCAAGCCTACCTACTAAACAAGCCTTCTATAATCCGGTAGTTCTTCTAAAAACCGGTAATTGCTATTCTCAAAATCAATGGTGCAATAATAGTGTTGCAATCCGTTAGTAACTGCCAGTAATTTTACTTTGTGCACCATATTATAGCGGGCCACCTGGTCGAATGTTTTTTGGTCGATGGTAATTGATGGTGCTTTGCATTCTATTAATAGAATTTTTTCACCGGCGCGGTTGTATACTACTATGTCGGTGCGTTTGGGCATACCGTGCAGTTTGTGGCCGCCTTCCAGCTTTATTAGTGTTTTAGGGTAATGTTTTTGATTGATTAAATATTGCACAAAATGTTGACGAACCCATTCTTCGGGAGTAATGATGATGTTTTTTTTGCGGATAACATCAAACAAGGTAAGTTGTCCGTCATGATCGGTAATTTTAAAAGGGTAGGGGGGCAATTGAAGCGGCAGCAGCAGGTCCATAGTGCGAAAATGATGAATTTAGTTGAGAGTTCATAGTGAGAAAGACCATAGTACATGGACGATAGACCAAAGCAGAAGACTTTTTCATTTTAGAACGAATCTTTTTCCATGGACTATCGACTATGGTTCATGGACAGATAAACAACTGACAAAAATCCGTATTTTTACCGCTCAATATGACAGCCGCCGATATACTCAAAGATTTAAAGAACAAAAAGTATAAACCCATATACTTGCTGCATGGCGAGGAGCCATACTACGTGGATTTGGTGAGCGATTTTGTGGAGCATAAACTACTTTCGGAGGCTGAACGGGGATTTAATCAAACCGTGTTTTATGGTAAGGATACCGATGTAATGACGGTGCTTAACGCATCCAAGCGTTACCCCATGATGGCCGATTACCAGGTGGTATTGGTAAAAGAAGCACAGGACATGAAATGGGGCAATGATGATGCGGATAAAAAAGGGATCAACCCGCTGTTAAACTATCTGGAAAATCCGTTGAGCAGTACTATACTTGTTTTTTGTTATAAGTACGGTAAGTTTGATAAACGCAAAAAAACCTACAAGGCTATTGAAAAAAGCGGTTTGATTTTTGAATCGGCGCCATTATATGACAGTAAAGTGCCGGCCTGGATAGAAGGTTTTATCAGCGAAAAAGGTTATCGTATTAACCAACAGGCATCGCTAATGCTCGCCGAGTATTTAGGTAATGATTTGTCGAAAATTGCCAATGAATTGGAGAAACTGATGCTGAATGTACCTGCCGGGCAAGAAATTACCCTGAAACATATTCAGGATAATATCGGCATCAGTAAGGAATATAATGTGTTTGAGTTGCAAACAGCCCTGAGCAAAAAAGATGCATTTAAAGCCAATCAAATTATTAACTATTTTGAGGCCAACCCCAAGGCTAATCCCATTGTATTGGTATTGGGTAATTTGAATAATTTTTTCAGTAAAGTATTGGCTTTTCATTATTTGAGTGATAAGTCGCCGCAAAGTGTGGCTAAGGCTTTGAGTGTGAATCCGTATTTTACAAAAGATTATGAGCTGGCCGCGCGCAATTATAACTATGGCAAAACCATGCAAGTTATCAGTTACCTGCGCGAGTATGATTTAAAAAGCAAGGGGGTTGATTCAACTACTGACCATGGCGGGTTAATGAAGGAATTGGTTTTTAAGATATTGCACTAAAAATGTCAATGCCATGCGTTATAAAGTATGTTTTTTTTCCAAAGTTGTTGGGCGTAATCACGAAATAGTTTTGGGGCGTTCTTAAATGCATCATCGAAGGTGTATTCGCCGCCATAAGCCTTATCCAGTTTTACCTGGTTTGTCCCTCTCATTGCGTATTTCTTATCGCCACTATGCATAATTATTTTCATAGTGCAGGGACTTGCATCGCCTTGACACGTTATAATGTACATCAACCACACTTCGGCCTTCCCATCATTATTAACGTCGGTTACAGCAAACGTACCCGGAATATATTTGCCTATTACATCTACAGGACACGAGGGAACCAAATCGTGCATTTGCCAGCTAAGTTTAAATACATTGCCGCTATTTAAATAACTATAAGCGTACAAATCAGCTTTTTTCATATCCTCACCAACTTCTTTTACGTTAACGATGCCGGTTTCGGTGGTTATTACCAAATGCTCGCCTTCGTTGTCGGTATATTTTACTGCATTAATAATGTGGCCTTTATAGGTTATGGTTTTAGGCAGTTCGTTTTTATCAATATTCGTTATTTTTATTTGGGCGCTAACGGTTTGTACTATTAATAACGGTAGGATGAAAGCGAATGATCTCATTTTGGTGGGTGTGGTTTAAGGGTTTAGCTAACAATTACCTTATTATAAACAATTAAAATTATCGAAATTATAACCACCAGAATCCATAATGACTTTCGTTTAATACCGCTGTCTACCTGGGGCGATGTTCTTATCTTGTAAAAACTCCAAATCATTAACCCCAGCAGGATAACTCCAGTTGTGGCTACTACTGCCTTGTTATTACTTAGGTACACGGTTACCATCAAAGCCACGGCAACTAAGGGCGATAGTAACGAATACTTTTGTAATAATTTATCAAGTTTTGCTTCGGAAATGGGAATGACAGATTGCAATAAATTCTTAACTTCTTCATAGTTCTCCAGAGACATTGATACAGCAATCCGTTGGCCGTTTTTTTGACCTTTGATCAGGAGATTTCCGTACTTGTCTGCACTGATTTGCGTAATTTCAGTGAAATTTAAAGTAATTGCAGATAACCCGTTTTGTAGCCGGGTTAAATAATCAGCACCTATCGTAAGCTGATAACTATAATAAATTTCTTTTTGCCTTTTGATTGCTTTTATTAGTGCATAACACATAATGGCAGCGAGGACCACTATTATAAATAGCCAGGTAAGCGGGCCCAACCGGTTATTGTCTTTTTGGAAATAGGTAATAGCTAACCCGGATATTAAAGCTAACAGCAAAACAGGTATTAATTTAGTGATAATGCGTTTTCGCAGAGTTTCGAAACCGGCTGTTGTATTTTTATATTGTGACATTATTGTATATTATTGGCTCTAATATAGCTTTTTTAATATACCGCGTATAAAACGATAATTGAGTGTTTAGCGGCCCAAATAAAAATCATTAGTTTTGCGTCATCCACTCGAACACAATTCTTAAAATAAACTAAGCGTAGCCGATGTTAAATGGTACCCCTACAGAAAACAACAATCATAGCACCGAGTATGCACACCGGGAACTGATGGCGTTTTTCAATGCAATGGACGAGGTTTTTTTCTCGGTTGATATTGTAAATTTAAAGGTAATACAAATATCAAATGGCTGCGAAAAGCTATATGGTCACAAGGCGTCGGAGTTTTTGGCCAACAGGTTGCTTTGGTTCGAGTTGATACATCCCGAAGATAAGCACATTGTTGATGACGAAGACGAAATATTACTACGTGGCGACACAGTTAATAAACAATACCGGATTATCCGCAAAGACGGTGCAGTTAGGTGCGTGGAGAACAAAATAACACCCAGTTTTGATGAAACGGGTAAATGGATAAGGGTTGACGGCATAACCTGGGATATTACTGAAAGAAAGGAAAAAGAAGAAAGACAGCGGCAGGATGAAGTACGGTACCGGCACATCGTTGAAACTTGCCAGGAGGGTGTGTGGACAATAGACGAAAACAATAAAACAAACTTTGTAAATCAAAAGATTGCAGATTTTTTGGGTTATACGCCGGGTGAAATGATAGGGATGGAACTCTATGATTTTATGGACGAGGCGGGCAAAAATGATCAGGCCCGCCGTATTGAACAAAGACGTAGCGGAGAGGTAGACAACCGGGACGTAAAATACATTACAAAAAGCGGTAAGGAAGTTTGGGGCAATCTTTCGGCAAGCCCTATTTTTGATAATGCGGGTAATTATAAAGGCGCGCTTGGAATGATTACCGACATCAGCGAGCGTAAGCTGAACGAAGAAGCTCTGAAAAAATCGGAAGCCAACCTGCGAACTATTTTTGATAATACCGATTCGTCGTACATTCTGTTTAGCGCCGATATGCGGATTATTTCCTTTAATAGCCTGGCTCAAAAGTATTCGGAAGAACAAAACAAAAAATCACTGGAAGTTAACCGGTTGGTAAGCGATTACTTTTCGGCAGCCAGGTGGCCTTTTATACAGGAAACTTTGGCAAGGGTGGCAACTGGCGAAACTGTTAAATATGAGCTAAACTTCACAAGAAGCGATGGCACAGTGCAATGGAACGAAGTACGCTGGCTGAATGTGAAAAATAATGATAATAAAAATTGGGGCTTTATTCTCACCAATAAAGATATCACCGAAACAAAAGTAGCTGCGCTTGAACGTGAGAGAATTTCTGCCGACCTAATACAGCATATAAAGGATCTGGAACAGTTTACTTATATCATATCGCATAATTTACGGGCGCCGGTTGCTAATATTATAGGCCTTTCGGATATGCTGAGCGAACCTGATTTGGAGCCGGAGGAAAAGCAGGAAGTGGTTGAACGGGTATCGCAATCCATACGCAATATTGACACTGTAATACAGGACCTTAACCATATTTTGCAAACCCGCGAACTGGTGAACGAGAAAAAAGAAACCGTTTACTTCGCCGATTTGGTTGATGCCATCCGTACAAGTATTTATAATACCATAGTTAACCAGCATGTACAGTTCAAGTGCTCGTTTGAAGAGATTGGGGCGATGTTTACTATCCGGAGTTATTTGTACAGCATTTTTTACAATTTAACCTCAAACAGCATAAAATACTGCAAAACCGGCATTCCTCCAGAAATTAGCATCAGGAGCTATAAATTAAAAGATAAAATTGAACTGCACTTTAAGGATAATGGCAAGGGCATTGACCTGGAAAAAAACGGCGCGCAACTATTCGGGCTTTACAAACGTTTTGATACCACCATGGAGGGCAAAGGCATGGGTCTTTTTATGGTAAAAACACAGGTTGAGGCTCTTGGCGGTACTATTCAAATAAAAAGCAAACTGGGCGAGGGTACTGAGTTTATCATACAGTTTGATAACGCTTCGGTATTGCCAGTTCTTTGATACATAGAAACTTACGAAGTCTTTTTTAACTTCGTAAGTTCAACCACCTCCATCAGTTCTCCTCTTCAAACTTATCTGGCGTAACCCTAATCCGATCGCCGGGTTCGCCCTCAACTTCAAACACCAGGTTAACTTTGCCATCGGTACCGGTAATGGTGATAGTTACATTTTTGTCTTCGCCCTGGCCATCGCTAAGTGTAGCCTTGAGCGTTGTCTTACCGTTTTTAAATGGCACGGTCCAGTTGCAAACATTGGCTTTTATAGTTCCTGTCATTTTGTGCTCATCATTCACGTTAATAGCTATTGTTGTTTTAGTGATTTCAACCACCGCCGTTTCGTCAACCGTACGGGTTACCGCGCCCGATGCATCCAAATGCTCGGTTTTCGAGGTTTTGATGATTACTTTTTGGTCACATTGTGCAAAGCAGCTAACCGTTCCGGTTGTTAGCAGGCAAAGAATTAGGATAAGTGTTTTCATTGTTTTATTTTTTTTTGATTTATAATTCATAGGCAACTATGTGTGGTTACTGCAAACTGTAAACCGCACACTGCCAACTGGCAGTTACTTTTCGCCCAACACATCTTTTATCCCTGTACACATATTTTTAATACGCTGCAAGGATGCCGATGAGTTTTTTCTTTTATCAAGAACGATTTTCAATTTACCGGGCGACTCTTTGATATAAAACTCTGTTTTATCGGCAAGGGTAGTATTGGCGTCGAAATAGTCGTTTTCTGATTGAAAAAGCGAGTTTGGTTTTATACAATGATTGATATACTGCTGTATCCTGCCGGTGATGTGCCTGTTGTAGGATGCCTTTAACTGGTAGGTCTCTTCATCCTCGCTGATGCTGATGGAGGTATTATTTCCCCTGAAAATCTCGTCGCTGAGTTTTGAATACACAACGAAGATGCTTAATGAAATTAAGCAAAATGCAGTTAAAAAAAAGCTGGTTTTCATTTTGTTTGTGTGCTATGTTTAACCAAAGATATATGTTTCATATAGTAATATGCAATACATAGTTCTATTAAATTGTATGTTGTTTTTTATCGTATTGATTATCAGAACGATAATTTTATTTCAAATAAATGAATTTTACCGTGAGACAACTTTTTAATCGTAAATGTTGCGCGGTGATATAAGAATAAATACTGTTTGCAGGTAACAAAGCAGTAGTTCTTCGGGATAAAATCGACAGATTATTGTAAGATTGACATAAATTAAAACCAAAAAGAATGTTTGAACGTACAACAGATCACATGCAATTCAAATTCGGTATTAATGCTCGTTGAAGATTTACGCTCACAAACTGTTGAACATTTTATTGACTTTGACCTGGAAACCGACCCGGAACTGCTGGAAATAGTAGAACTGGCATCGGCCGTTACCCATTGTCCTTACGCTGTTATAGCCTTTTTGGATGGGCACACTCAATATTTAAAGGTTCGCAAGGGCGTTACTAAAACAAAAATGCCCAGGGAAACCGGCTTTTGCACTTATGCTGTTGAGCAGAACCATTTAATGATGGTGCCCGACACATTATTGGATGAACGGTTTGCGAATAATCCGGACGTAACTGAAGGTTCGCGTATCCGCTTTTTTGCCAGCATGCCCTTAATTATGCAGAATGGCGAGAAATTGGGTACTATTTGTGTGCTGAACAATAAACCTCACGTTTTAGATCAACACCAGCAACTGGTGCTTAAAATACTATCAAATCAGGTAATGAAGATAGTGGAGCTTAAAGCCGGAATGAAGATGCTCGAAAAAAACCAAAAGGAGTTAGCCGAGCAAAAGGAGTTGAATAACGATGCCAACATCAGGCTGCGATCGTTTTTCGAGAGCTCTACCAATTTTCAGGTATTGCTGGGCCGGCATGGCGAGGTTATTGATTATAACAAAACCGCTTATAATTTTATTAAAACCGTTCATAAGGCTAAACTGCAACGAGGCGATACGTTTGTAAAATACATACACCCTGAGTTTGCTCCCACCTTTATTGAACAGTACCGGCTGGCACTGCAAGGCCAAAGGTCGGCAAAAGAGGGACTGACCGATTATGGTGAAATGGGGATCATCTACTGGGAGGCCGCGTTTGAGGCTGCCCGCGATAATAATGATGAAATAATAGGTATATCGTACCTTATCCGCAACGTAAGCGAGCGGAAACTTAAAGAACAAAAGATAGTTGCCCAAAATCAATCTCTTTTAGAAATAGCCCATATCCAGGCACACGAGTTCCGTGCGCCGCTTACCTCAGTTATGGGATTAATAAGTTTGATAAAACAAGATGATTATGATGCCCCGCGCGAGTATTTCGAACTGTTGGAGCAGGCCGTTTACGCTCTTGACGCTAAGATAAAGCAGATTGTAGGCAATATTGACGAAAACGTTACTATTGATTTTGTATAGGGGCGCAATACCCCGCGTCTCCAAAAGCGCTATTTGGTGCTCAGCAATTCGATCATTCCATAACTCACATTTAAAAAAGCAACTTTCCGGTTATCAAATAATATTGCCGGTTTTGGTGGCGATATTAAATACGCCCCATCGTTTACCAGCCGCTCAATTTCAACATCAATATCGTCAACCTCGAAACAGATATGGTAATAGGCGATGTTTTTTTTAACCAGCCCCTCAACTTGTTTGCCAGAAATAAGCTCAATATTTGTTCCATCCGAGAGGGTTAACAGCACCAGCTCGGCATTTTGTTGTTCGTCATGAACCACCAGGCTTTTGTTAACTATATCATGAATGCGGCAAATATTGGCTATCTCCTCGTCCATATTGCGGCAGGCAACCCCAACGTGATGAAATTTCATACCCTTTAACCCAATTTAGCGTGTACCGAATTAACCATATCGCCCACGGTATCCCATTTCTGTATTTCCTGTGATGCGAATCTTATTTTAAATTGTTTTTCTACTGCTACCACCAGCTGAATATGGTTTAGCGAATCCCAGTCTTCCACGTCGTTGGCGGTGGTATCGTAGGTTAAAACAATATCGTCGTTATCTAATGTATCTTTAAAAATCTCTGTTATCTTTTCAAGTATTTCGCTTTTTTCCATTTTTTAAATTTACTTATAATCAATAAAACATTTTTTGTTCGTGTAATTTTTCACTTCAAGCAGCCAATGACCACCGGTTTGCTCAAAACCCAGGTTTTTATAGTGGTCGCGCACCATGTCGTTTTTAGGGGTAGCCAGGTATTCGCCTTTTAAATAGCTATAGCCTTGCTCCTTTGCAAAATTGGCGAGGGTATTCAGGGTGAAATTTTCCATACCGCGTTTCAAAACCCGGCAGCTCATCAGCCAGGTATCAATAAACAGCGTGTCCTGATTTTCTTTTTTCAGGATAATGATACAAATCAAACCATTATCGCCAAACTGATCCTGCAGGGTAAAGGTATAGGTAAAAACATCATCCAGCCCAATCAGCTTTTCCACATCCGCCTCGGTGTATCGTACCGTACGTAAGTTAAACTGGTTTGACCGTTGTGATAACTGCGCTACCCGCGGCGTATTGAACTTATTAAAAGGTTCAACCAGCGACAGCATGTTTAAACTTTTTAAAAAGTCGTCCTCGTTGGTAAACGATGTTTGCTTAATGGCACGCTGTGCTTCAACCTGGTATTGTTTAGTCCGTTCTGCATCCACATCCGAAAAGGAAACAGTTTCGAATAGGTTCAGGGTGTATAAATATTCCAGGTATTCGGCCGGGTCCTCGGGCAATTCCGGGACGGTAACATCCGGGATGTTCTCCCTCACCATATTCCGTTCAAACGGATTATCATCCAAAAAAACCATCGAGTCAAAACCTATATTCAGGATACTTTGTATCTGGCGGATATTATCAGCCTTGTTATCCCAATTGGCCATAAAAACGGCAATATCATCCAGGTGCAACACCATATCAGGATGTTTTTCAAAGGGCTCTTTGGCTATTGATTCGGTATTTTTACTGCAAACAGCAACAATAATACCCCGGTTTTTTAGTTTTTTTATCCAGTATTGAAATTCTGTAAATGCTTTCCCTATGCCTAAACTGCCCAGTTGGATATTTTCCAGGCCATCATCACCAATAATACCGCCCCATGTGGTATTGTCCAGATCGAGTATTACACATTTTTTAAATTTGCCATACATTGATGATATTAAATCAACCGTACGGGCCGCTATTAGTGGCAATACCTCAATACTCAAAACCATATCGCTATTGATATAAACCGAAGGCTGAAACACAGCCGCTTTACCAAGCTGGTTTTGAATAGCCGAAATATCAGCAATATAAAAATTAGGTGTTTTGGCCGCATAGCTCATTATGCCGTAATTTACCTTGCGCAGTTGAAATAAAAACGATTGCTCGGTTTTATTGGCATAATTGCCAAACACCGCATCGTTAATTTCGGCGTAGTTATAGTATATAATTTTGGCGTTTAATTTACCGCTGATGGTGGTGCACAAATTGTCCACCAGTTCCAACTGCGCATCGGCCAAACTGCTATATTCCTGTGGCTTTAGCTTGTTATATTTTGCCAGTAGCTTATGCGATGATTGAAACAGGATGACCAGTTCGGGATTAAATTCATACAGTTCTGAGGTAGGGTCAAGCACCTGGCGTTCAATCTGGTTAAAATCGGCTTCCCATATTTGCAAATTAAAGCCAGCATCATAACCGGTACCACGTAAAGCCTGGTTTAAAAACTGAGTAGCCGTATCGCCTAATAAAGCAACCCTGATAGTTTTTAATGAAGAGAAATCGTTTTTTAAATTTTTTTTTAACTGCGAAAAAACCTTCATGAATGAGCCCTGTATTAATTTTTGGCCAAATTACTAAAAAGAGATTAGTTTTAGTCCGTAAGTCGGGAAAGTCAGTAAAGTCCGAAAGAAGCTGCAAATAATGGTTAGAATTCCTAATCGTTAACCTCTTCTGTATAACTCAGGTTATATTTATCTAAATGTCAGTTGTAGCTTCTTTCGGACTTTACTGACTTTCGGACTCCCTTAATCTTTCTTTCTCACCTCCATCAATTTCTTATTAAATTCTTCAACCCACAATTTAAACCCGTCATTTGTGTAGTGTGTGTCCGAGTTTTTGTAAACCTGTAAGTTGGTTGTTTTATATAAATCAAACAAATCAACTGTCTTCATTTGCAGGGCCGGGTTGTTTTGAATGCGTGGAATCAGGTTATTATAGTTACCCATGTTTGGTTCCAGTATGCTTACCGGGTTGGGTACCATGGTAAAATACACCTCGTCAAAACCGATGGATTTATAGTGGTTGTACACCACATTTAACGCATGCACTATTTTATCAACTTTGGGTTGAGGGATTGGATAAAAAGAACTTTCGTAATTGGTATCAGCAGTGGCTGTAAGATATAAGTATTTACCATTGCCCGATACGATGACATCCTTATCAACCCGGTTGAATAGTTTGTAGTTTATGTTTGCCTTTAACTCTTTTAATGGTGTAAACAGCCGGTAATTGAACAGGTTGAATTCCAGGTTTTGGGTAATGGCTTTATCAAAAATACCATCCCGTAATCCGCGTAGTAATGAACCAGAAAAGCCAGTTTTACCAGCTTTGTTAGCGTATTGATGAGCAGGCGCCGGTGCGGCAGATACTTTGAATTTTTTGAAAACGTGATTGGTATCAGCAAACAACCGGATGTTATGCTCAACTACCTCTATAAACAGCACGTTCTTTTTTGTGGTATCGATATGAATAGTTTCATTTACTGCCGAATCCGCCCATTTAGAGTACCAGTAGTTTTTTACACCATAAAATATGGTATCGCTTTTTACAAAGGCGTAAATGTGGCTGTCAACCAGTCCGTATAAATTGATATCGCGGTTGCCTTTAGGTACGTCAACGGTTATATAACCGGTAGGCGGTTGTTGTATTCTGAATTGTGGCAGATAGGAAAGCCCGAAAAGATCGCCATATGCATACTTGTCCGATCCCCAAAAAGCGTCGGACTGATAGCGGGCCTGCGCTATGAATTTCATAAACGACTCGGAGCAGCTTAAAGCGTAAATGATAAAGAAAACAGCGGCTGTTAGGCCTAATAATAGCTTTTTCATATATCAGAATTGGAAATAGATAAACTGTTTATTATTAAACACCCCAAACAAATAACAACTAAACAATATCAGGCCCATCAGCGAAAAGAAGGTAAAGTTGCTGCGCGTGCGTATAACCGGCAGTACTTTTTCTTTAATCAGGAGCGCCGCAATCAATATAATAGTAAATATTAATTCGGCTGTGTTTAGTTTCAGATCCAAATGATCAGCAAAAGAAAAGTGGAATTGTTTGTGTATAATTTCAAATGCCTGCGGCGTACTTCTCGACCGGAAAAACACCCATGCAAAACAGGCAAACAAAAAAGTTAGCACCATGCTCAGGTTGTTGTACAACGCGATGGGCATAGCTTTCGAAGTCTTCTTCCTTAATTTTTTTGACAAAAACTCATACGAAATAGCGAGGCCATGTAAACCACCAAAAATAATGAAGTTCCAGCCCGCACCGTGCCAAAGGCCGCTTAATAAAAACGTCACCATCAGGGCAAATACTACCCCCCACTTATCCCAATCGCGTTTGGCAATCATCAGGGGCAAAAACAGGTAATCGTTAAACCAGGTGGATAATGAGATGTGCCACCTGCGCCAAAATTCGGTAATGTTTTTGCTTTGAAAAGGCGCGGTAAAGTTGGTCATTAATTTAAAGCCCATTATCCGGGCGGCACCAATGGCCATGTCCGAGTATCCCGAGAAATCGCAATAGATCTGAAAGGCATAAAACATAGCAGCTATGCAAAGCCCTAAACCCGATTGTATTTTGTAATCGGCATAACAATGGTCAACCAAAATAGAAATCCGGTCGGCAATCACTACTTTTTTGAAAAGACCCTGCGCCATTTGCATCAGTCCTGCTTTACATTCTTCCCAATCAAACTGATGTTCTTCCCAAAATTGATGCAACAGGTTTTGCGGTCGTTCAATTGGGCCGGCCACCAGCTGCGGATAAAACATTACATACAAGGCATAAATACCAAAATGCCTCTCGGCTTTTTGATTCCCGCGGTAAACCTCGATGGTATAGCTCATAGCCTGGAACGTGTGAAACGACAAACCTATAGGCAGCAAAAACTTAAGTACCGGCATAGGGTTATGCCTGCCGAATTGGTGCAGAAGTTCAGTAACATTAAAATTTAAAAAGTTGTAATATTTAAAAACTGCCAAAATGCCCACATTTGAGCAAATGCTGATGATAAGGTACAGCTTTCGCCGATGCCCTTCGGCCTTTTCAATATATATTCCAGCTATGTAATCAATAACTATGGTGAAGCCCAGTATTAAAATATACTTGGGTACATAGGCCATATAAAAGTAACAGCTGGCAACAAGCAAGAGCACCCACCGCGACTTCGGCCGGATTAAAAAATAAAGGCATGTTACAACGATGAAGAAAACTAAGAATGGTAAAGAGTTGAAAACCATATATTAATTATGAGGTTGTGCCGGTGAAAATTGTTGAACAATATGCAAAAAAATACCTCATTACTTGTAATAAGTTGAAAATATTAGTTGGATTGCAATAAAGTTATCAAAGATAGGATTTTTAGGGAAGTCCGAAAGTCGTGAAAGTTAGTAAAGTCCGGAAAGTTGAAAAGAAAAAAAGTCTGGGGACTTGATGCCAACCGAAAAAGCATTCAGGATAAGATATTTGCTTTTGAATTTTGTTTTCGAATTAATTTGGAATTAATAATCTGGCCCCATCTTTCCCAATCTCCAATCTTTTTCCCAATTTTACCACCTCATAAAACTGCATCATGAACTATTGGCTCGTAAAAAGTGAACCCGAAAAATATAGTTGGGAAAAATTTAACCAGGATGGCCGTACCTTTTGGGATGGCGTACGTAACTATGCCGCACGCAACAACCTCCGCGCCATGGCAGAAGGAGACCTCGTATTGTTTTATCATAGCAACGAAGGTAAAGAAGTGGTAGGTATTGCCAAAGTGGTAAAGGAATCATACCAGGACCCAACAACTGAAGATCCAAACTGGGTAGTAGTGGAGCTTTCGCCGGTTGAGGCATTGAAAAAAACGGTAACCCTTGCAGCGATAAAAGCTGAGCCATCACTAAAAGATATACAACTTGTTCGCCTGGGCAGGCTATCGGTTGTAAGCCTGAAACCGGAGGAGTTTGATAAGATAGTGGAAATGGGAAGCTGATAGTATTATCTGAACCATGATTCGCTAGATTTTAGGATTAAAGGATCGCAATTTTCCATCAAGGGAATCTTTTAATCCTTTGAATCATGGTTCAGACCCTCTGTAGTGTTGATGTAGTGGATAGTCTGGAATACTTTTTTCAGCGGAGTAAATCCTTTAAAATCAATAATTGATAGCTTTGACCGGTGGATGGGAAAGATTTGACAACTTTTTAAAAGTTGTCAAATCTGCACGCCCTTGCACAATTTACCATCCAGACTTTACAATACGATACCCTTAAATTCTACATGAAGAATTCAGAGATTACTTCTCGCCTCACGGTAACCGTTTTTAAAAGGCGGTCAATTACAATTAAGCATTTAATAATATCGGCCTTTATTATCATTTTTTCCTTGCCGTTTGCCGCGATGGCACAATCGCCATTTAAAGCGTTTGAGAATTTGTTTACCACGCCCAAAGGTTATATTGTTAGCTATACAAAAACGCCACCTGTTATTGATGGCGAACTAAATGATTCTGGCTGGCAGCAAGCCGTATGGACTGCCGACTTCGAGGACATTGAAGGCGACCTGAAGCCCAAACCACCCCTGCAAACCAATGTGAAAATGCTTTGGGATGATAGTTGCCTGTACATCGCCGCTAAAATTAAGGACCCCAATGTATGGGCTTACCTAACCCACCACGACGATATAGTTTTTCGCGACAATGATTTTGAAGTTTTCGTTAATCCCAATAATACCACCCATCAGTATTTCGAACTGGAGTTTAATGCGGTGAATACAGTGTTCGATTTATTTTTGAATAAACCCTACCTTAATGAGGGTAATCCTATGATTAACTGGAATGCCGAAAGTCTGCGGTCGGCGGTAAAGGTGCAGGGTACTTTAAATAATCCGGCTGATACCGATAGGGGATGGACGATAGAAATAGCTATTCCATTTAAGGCCATTAGTTTGGGTAACAATGTACAGGTGCCGCGTGAAGGTTCGCTATGGCGCATCAATTTTTCGCGGGTAGAGTGGGATACCAAAGCGGTTAACGGTAAGTATGTTAAATTAACGGACGACAGGGGCCGAAACCTGCCGGAGCATAATTGGGTATGGTCGCCACAGGGAGTGGTTGACATGCACTTGCCCGAGCGGTGGGGCTACTTGCAATTTACTAAAAGCAACAATATTGGTACATTCAATTTGCCTTACCACGAATTGCAAAAACGATATTTGTGGCTTGTATATTATCACCAAAAACTTTGGCGCAGGCAACACAACGCGTATTCACCGTTACTAAGTGATTTTGGGCTTGATAGTAAAGTTATAATCAACAATTATATCAATAAGCTGCAAATTGAGGCCACTAAGCATCAGTTTATGGCATTAATTACGGACGAAGCGGATAATGTTACCCTCACCATTAACCAGGAGGGGCTTATCGGGCAATTAAACAAAATAGCAGAATGAATAAACGCGATTTTTTAAAAGCAAGTTTGTTAGTTGGCGGCGCCGCAGCTTTACCCTTGGCGGGGAGCGCTTCGGTAAATGCAGCTAACAAAAAACGGAAAAAACTTAAAAATTGGATTTGGATAGCACCCAATGCCAAGGATACCGACGAGGAATTAAAAACCCGTTATGCCGCCTATAAAGCAGCCGGTATTAACGCTATATTTTTTGAAGCCGACAGCGAAAGGCATTTCCGCGCTGCCAAAGCGCAGGGGCTGGAAACTCATCGCTGGATGTGGACTTTCAACCGGGCCGAATTAATAACCATCCATCCCGAGTGGTATGCTAAAAACCGTAATGGCGATTCGTGCGCCGATAAACCGCCTTACGTAGGTTACTACCGCTGGCTTTGCCCTTCGCGGCCCGAAGTACAGCAATATTTGGAGCAGCAGGTAACCGATATTTTAAACAAGGATTATGTTGATGGCATCCATTTGGATTATGTGCGCTATTGCGACGTGGTGCTGCCCGTAAACCTTTGGGACAAATATAAAATTGACCAGACAAAGGAATTACCCGAATACGATTATTGCTATTGCGATGTTTGCCGTGACAAGTTTAAAGAACAATACGGCAAAGTACTGGCCGATATTCAATACCCCGAGGCAAGCCTTTCATGGCGGTTGTTCAGGTACAATAACATTAGCCGGGTAGTAAATAGTTTATCAGGCATCGCCCATCAGCATAAAAAAACGATAACCGCTGCAGTTTTCCCAACGCCGGAAGTTGCCCGCCGGAATGTAAGGCAGGACTGGACCAACTGGAAGCTGGACGGCGTTTGTCCGATGATTTATCATGGTTTTTACAAAGAGGAAGTAAACTGGATAGGCGATGCTGTTGCCGAAGGCGTACATTTCCTCGCCGGATCATTCCCGCTGTATGCGGGACTCTACCTATCCGATTTTAAATCCGACGATGAATTGCGCCAGGGTATACAACATGCTTTGAAAAACGGCGCAGCCGGTGTATCGATGTTTGGTAACGCAACCGATAAGGTATTGGCAATTTTGAAGGAAGAGATGGCGAATGTGTCTGTCTGATTCCCTTGTAGAGACGCGATACTCGCGTCTCCAAACAGCCAGGTAAACAACATAAATGCAAAACCATGCTATTGATATGCATGATGGGAGACGCAAGTATTGCGTCTCTACAATAAAAAAATTATGAACTACAGAGATTTTAAAGGCACTCCCATAGCCGAAATAGGCCTGGGCACCTGGCAATTAGGCAGCGCCGATTGGGGCAATGTTAACCAAGACGATGCCTTTAACATATTAAAGGCGTACACTGATGCAGGCGGCAATTTTTTAGATACCGCGGATGTTTATGGCATGGGTGTAAGCGAAACTGTTATTGGAAAGTTCCTGAAAACAACCTCCGCCGAGATTCATGTAGCTACAAAACTGGGTCGCCGTGGCGACGGTGGTAATGGATGGCCGCAGAATTTTACTTACGATGCCATGAAGCGTCAGGCCGAAGATTCGCTAAAACACCTGGGTATCTCACAATTGTTTTTGGAGCAACTGCATTGCATCCCCACCGACGAAATGCGCTCTGGAAAAGTATTTGATAATCTGCGTAAGCTACAGCAGGATGGATTAATTAAACACTTTGGCGCCAGCGTTGAAACCAGTGAAGAAGCTTTGATATGCCTGGAACAGGATGGACTGGCATCATTGCAAATAATATTCAACCTTTTTAGGCAGCATGTGGCTGATGAGGTTTTCGCTAAGGCGAAAGAGAAGGGGGTAGCTATTATAGTTCGCGTGCCGCTGGCCAGTGGTCTGTTAACCGGCAAGTTTACCGAAACTACGCAATTCAGCCCGGCTGATCATCGCAACTACAACGCCAATGGCGAGGCCTTTAACACAGGTGAAACATTTTCGGGTATTGAATTTAAAGAAGGTGTAGCGCTATCTCATAAAATACAAGCCCTGCTGCCCGATGAGCGCACCGCACAATGGGCGCTGCGCTGGATATTGGATCATCCGGAGGTTACCACCGTAATCCCCGGCGCATCAAAAGTAGCGCAGGTAAATTCAAATGTGGCGGCATCGGGTTTAAGTCCTTTATCACAGCCTATCCATCAGCAATTGAGAAAATTGTATGATGAGGAGATTTATGACAAGATTAGAGGCGTTTTTTAGATAACGTATAAGTATAAAAAAGGTGTTTTGTCTTTCTGAGCGCAGCGAAGAATATTTTCCGCTATGCAATAGCCCACATGCATATTTCGTTAAGTATGTCGCAGAAGATCCTTCATTTCGTTGCGGGATGATAAATCGAATTTATCTTGATTCTTGACTCTTACTTATCTTGTCTCTATATTTTAATCATTCCCTCCAAAAAATAACGCCTTTAATTCAGTAGCATCATCCGGCTTCATTTTACCACCTAATATCAACCGTAACTGCCGGCGGCGCAAGGCGCCTTCGTACAATACCATATCCTCAATGGTTTCGGGTATCAGTTCCGGCACGGGTATGGTGCTGCCGTTTTGGTCAACCGCCACAAAGGTATAATAGGCCTCATTGCTTTTAAGCCGCGCGCCAGACGGTATATTTTCGGCCCAAACATCCAGCCGCACTTCAACCGACGTGGTAAAGGCCCGGGATACTTTGGCTTCTATCGTAATAACATCACCCAACTTGATAGGATGTTTAAAAGAAACATTATCAACCGAAGCAGTTACTACTATGCGGTTACAATGCTTTTGCGCTGATATTGCCGCGGCAATATCCATCCAGTGCAATAAACGCCCGCCCATTAAATTATTCAGTGTGTTGGTATCATTGGGCAATACCAACTCATTCATAATGGTATGCGATTCTTTGGGCGATTTTCCTTTCATGCAGTATGTTTTGCGCAAAGATAGCGTAAAGTCCGGAAAGTCAGTAAAGTCCGGAAAGTAGGGAAAGAAAGAAGCACCGATGGACACGTAAGGAATTTTACGCGACGGAAGATCAATCACCCTCAAATTTTAGGAACTAAAACAACACTGTAATTTGCTACTTTAGCCGCTCAATTTATAACAGCTGTTTTTATGAAATATCCATTTATGCGGAGCGGATTAATTGGTGTATTCGCTTTATTTTTTGTGTTGCCCAATAACCTCATCGCGCAAAGCAAACCACAGTATGATAACCTGCTCGACGCCCTGCGCTCCGGCGGCACGCTACGCGGAAACTCCGGGCCGCAAAGTGTAAACTGGACTAATGGCGGCAATAAATACTCCTACATTAATAACGACGAAATCCGGCAAATGGAACCGGCTACACTTACTGACCTATTGATATTTAACAGTAAAGGCTTTACTTTTCCCGGAACCGAAAAGCCCTTTGATTACGAATCGTTTCAATGGAGCCGCGATTCAAAACACTTGGTTTTTAAATCGAATTTCAGGCCCATTTACCGTAACTCGGGCATAGCAGATTATTTTATCTACGATTTGGAGGGTAAACAACTAAAACAAGCTGCCAAAGACGCCCGCACGGCCGAATTATCGCCCGACGGCTCAAAAGTAGGCATGGAGCGTAACGGTAATATGTTTGTTTATGATTTCGCTACCGGAAAAGAACAACAATTAACCGACGATAAAACCAGCGACCTGGGCATATTTAACGGCCATTACGATTGGGTTTACGAAGAGGAGTTTGGGCAAGCGCAGGCCTGGAACTGGTCGCCCGATAATAAATATATTGCTTATTGGCAGTTTGATGAACACACCGTACCCGATTTCCAAATGACCAATTACAAAGGCCTCCACGCCGATGAGGTGCATATCCCTATTCCACAAGTGGGCGATGCTAATCCATCGGTAAAAATTGGAGTGATTGATATCACATCAGGAAAGAAAGTTTGGCTTACGCCCGATGAAACCGGCGATTTTTATATCCCCCGCATCTATTGGACCAGCAACCCCGATGTATTGGCCATGATGACACTTAACCGCGCTCAAAATCACATGAAGCTGTACTTTTTTAATGTGAAAACAGGTGAGCACCACGTAGTTTTAGAGGAGCAAAACACCACCTGGATAGCCATATTTAATTTTTATACCAATGTAAACGATATGGTTTACTTTCCCGAAAAATCAAAAGAGTTTTTCTGGGTGTCGGACCGTTCGGGCTACTATCACATCTATCGTTATAGTTATGATGGTAAGTTGATTAACCAGGTAACCAAAGGCGATTGGGATATGATAAAAGTAACCGGAATTGATTCGGAAGCTAAGCGGATATTTTACCTGTCGGCCGAAGACGGTGGGCTTGAGCAGCAATTTTACTCCATAAAGTTTGATGGCAGCGGTAAAACAAAACAGTCAACCGTGGCGGGTTTTCATGATATCAACATGTCGCCCAATACCAAATATTATCTCGATTCGTATAGCAATGTGACCACACCGCTGCATGTTACGTTGTGTAACGATAAAGGCAAAACCTTAAAAACGTTGGAAGATAACCAGCCGGTAAGCGATTTTGTGAAAAACCATGCTTATTCGGCGCCCGAGTTTTTTAAATTTAAAACTACCGATGGTGTTAGTTTGGATGGTTATCTGATTAAACCCTTTAATTTTGATCCCAATAAAAAATACCCGGTAGTGATGACGGTTTATGGTGGTCCTGAATCGCACGATGTGTTTAACAATTTCTCGGCCGATATGTGGCAGCAATGGCTGGCCCAAAACGGTTATATCGTAGCCAATGTAAATAATCGCGGCATAGCCAATTACGGCAGCGCCTTTATGAAAGTGGTGTACAAACAGCTGGGCAAATACGAAAGCCAGGATTTTGTAGAAACCGCCAATTACTTAGCCACCCTGCCCTTTGTTGACGCCAATAAAATGGCCATTATGGGCACCAGCTACGGCGGCTACAGCACCACCTACACCTTGCTAACCCATCCGGGCGTGTTTAAAGTGGGCATAGCCAACTCGCCCGTTACCGACTGGCGTTTGTATGACGACGTATACACCGAGCGTTACATGGCCCCGCTAAGCGATAATGAGCAAGGTTATTTAAAAAGCTCGGATATGCCTTATGCCAAAAACTTAAAAGATCACCTGTTGCTTATCCACTCCATGAGTGATGATAATGTGCACCCTGCCAATACCATGCAATTGCTTACAGCTTTAACCGATGCAGGCAAAGACGTTGATTTACGCATTTACCCGCCCGGAGCACACGGAGCGGCTTATAACTGGCAAAGTTATTTGCTGATAGAGGGCGTAAGCTTTCAGTATCTGGAGCGCTATTTAAAGGGGAATAATGATTTGCCGAATTTGAATGGGCAGTAGTGGGATTTCGGATTGTCTGAACCATGATTTTTCACACATTATTGTTTTTTAAACGGCGTTCAAGAGGGCTGCGCCGTTTGTAGGATTTGATGATTGAAGGATTTTGAGAAATTAACCGCCATATATCCTTAAATCTTTTAATCCTACGAATCATGGTTCAGACAATTAAAGTTGTCCGTCCGCTTTTTGATACTACACTCCACCGAACAGCGCGGACGGATGTTTGGTTTTAGACTGCCAATTGTTAATTTGGGAAATCAATAAATCCGAAACCGAACACCCAAAATGAAAAACGACGACATCCTTTGGAAAGCCATACTGGAAGACTTTTTTGATGATTTCCTGCGCTTTTTTGTGCCTAACGCCGATGAATTGTTTGATTTTGGTGCCGGTTTCGAGTTTTTAGATAAAGAACTGGAGCAGCTATTTGAACCAAATGATGGAGATTTTGCACCTCGTTTTGTAGATAAGCTGATAAAAGTAACCACGCTACAGGGCGAAAAGCAATGCATATTTATCCACATAGAAGTACAGGGCTATACCGATACTGACTTTGCACTGCGTATGTTTCAGTATTACACCCGGATTTGGGATAAGTATAGCAGGCCCATTACAGCTTTTGCCATATTTGTCGACAAAAACAAAAGTTTTCATCCCACTGAATACAAAACAACATACCTGGGTACCGAAGTTTATTATAAGTTTAATACTTATAAAATTGTTGAACAGGATGATGCAATATTGGAAGCCAGCAGTAATCCGTTTGCAGCCGTAGTGCTTACAGCTAAATTGGCTATATTGCTAAATAAAGGAGGCGACCAACGTTTGTTTGATAATGGCATTGATTTGGCAAAGCGTTTATTGACAAAAAAAATGCCAAAAGAGAAAATTCGCGATTTGATGCGCTTTTTGGTGCATTATGTGCACTTTGAAAAACAAGAAGAATTTAATAAATTTGTTAAGGAAATAGAAATTTTAACCGAAAGGAGGACAACTATGGGTATTGAAGAGTTTTTATTTGAAAGAGCAAAAAAAACAGGGCGGAAAGAAGGACGTGAACAGGAAAAGACTGCCTTAACCCGGAGCCTTTTATCGTCAACCGATTTTAGCATATCCAGAATTGCTGATTTAGTTGGTGTTAGCGAAGATTTTGTGTTGAAAGTTAAAAAAGAGTTAGGGCTATAAAATAATACCGTATGGGTATCAACGGATTTTTAACCGAAGGTTGCGCAAAACTGGCTTCAATGATCCAAGGTTAACCCAGGCCGAAAATAAGTTGTTCGAGAAGGTAAGAGATACATGTTGCTTCCTATTTATAACTGACTTGAGTACTGCGGAGATAGCCGACAGGGCTGAAGTGGAGGCAGATTTTGTTTTGGCGATAAAAAAGGAACTTGTTAGACAACAATTTTTGTCAACCCAATAGCAACATTTGTCTGATTTCTGAATATTAATCCTAAAATCAAGCGAATCAAGGTTCAAAATAATTTGTCCGTCCGCTTTTGAGTTGTTGCACCTGTGGGCAAATGCGGACAAATAGCTGAATGATTACAATCCAAAATCTGACAATCCCCAAAATCACCTCAAACAATTTTATCACCCTCCCCTTATTTTTCTACAAAATCCGATCCCGATAGCTATCGGGACGAACCTCCCAAATCCCAAATCAAAACATTTTATCAACCCTTCCTCATTTTTTCAACATAATCCAAAATCGAACATCCAAAATCCTAAATTGAGTTAACTTTGATGTTCACAAAGGAAACGAATAGACGATGCCGGATTTCTCTCATTTACACGTACATACTCAATTTTCATTGCTCGATGGGGCTGCTGATATCAGCAAGCTGTACAAAAAAGCGAAGGCCGATGGCATGAAAGCCCTGGCTATTACCGACCATGGTAATATGTTTGGCGTGTTTAAGTTTGTGGCCGAAGCCGGTAAACATGGCGTTAAACCCATTGTTGGCTGCGAGTTTTACGTGGTGGAGGACCGTCATAAAAAGCAATTTACCAAGGAGAAAAAAGATAAGCGCTATCACCAGCTGATGCTGGCTAAAAATCCTGAAGGGTATAAAAACCTCATTAAGCTATGCTCGTTAGGCTACATAGAAGGTCTGTACAGCAAATGGCCCCGTATTGATAAGGAACTGATTTTAAAATATCATAAGGGCATTATTGCCACTACCTGCTGCCTTGGTGCATCGGTACCTCAGGCCATTTTAAACGGCACTGAGGAAGAGGCCGAAACCGAATTTAAATGGTGGCTGGATTTATTTGGTGAAGACTATTACATAGAACTGCAACGGCATGATTTGCACGAGCAGCATACAGTAAATGCCGTTTTACTCAAATTCGCTAAAAAGTATAACGTAAAAGTTATCTGCTCTAACGATTCGCATTATGTCGATCAGCAGGATAGTAACGCACACGATATTTTGCTGTGTGTAAACACCGGCGATATGCAAAGCACCCCCATCGCTACCGACGAAGAAGGTGGCAAGGGCTATCGTTTCGGCTTCCCTAACGACCAGTTTTACTTTAAAACACAGGATGAAATGGGCAAGCTGTTTAATGACCTGCCCGAGGCTTTAGATAACACCAACGAGATTGTAGATAAAGTAGAGGTACTGAAACTTAAGCGCGACATACTGCTGCCTAACTACGTTATCCCACCCGAATTTCACGTTCATAAAACACCCGATGCGGATACCCTTAACCAGTGGGAATATTTGAAGCACCTTACCTTTTTAGGGGCTAAGGAACGTTATATCGACATCAGCCCCGAAACGGAGGAACGTATCAACTTTGAGTTGTTTACTATCCGTACGATGGGCTTTGCGGGCTACTTTTTAATTGTGGCCGATTTCATTAAGGCAGGTCGCGATATGGGGGTATTTATTGGTCCCGGTCGTGGTTCGGCAGCAGGTTCGGTGGTAGCCTATTGTACGGGGATCACCAATATCGACCCGATGAAGTACAATTTGCTGTTCGAAAGGTTTCTGAACCCGGATCGTAAATCCATGCCCGATATTGATACGGATTTTGACGATGCAGGCAGGCAAAAGGTGATTGACTATGTGGTTGACAAATACGGCAAAAACCAGGTAGCGCAAATCATCACCTACGGCTCCATGGCTGCCCGTACCAGTATTCAGGATGTTGGCCGGGTGCTGGATATGCCTTTATCTGATGTAATTGCTATAAAGAAATTAGTGCCCGATACCCTGGGCATTACCCTGCGCGAAGCCATTGAGCAGGTACCCGAGCTAAAGGAGATTTTAGCCGGTAACGATATTAAGGCCCAGGTACTGCGGGAAGCCGAAAAGCTGGAAGGCTCGGTACGTAATACCGGTGTACACGCTGCGGGTATTATCATTGCCCCGTACGACTTAACCGAGATTGTGCCCGTTGCCGTAGCCAAGGATAGCGACCTGCTGGTAACCCAATACGATGGCCGTGTAATTGAGGACGCAGGCGTTATCAAGATGGACTTTTTGGGGCTTAAAACGCTCACCATCATTAAAGATGCGCTACGCTTAATCAAGCAAAACCATGGCGTAAGTATTGATATTGACTACATCCCGCTGGACGATAAGGAAACGTTTGAGCTTTACCAGCGTGGCGATACCAATGGTACGTTCCAGTTTGAAAGTGACGGGATGCAAATGTACCTGCGCGATTTGAAGCCAGATAAATTTGAGGATTTAATTGCCATGAACGCCCTTTACCGTCCCGGCCCAATTGAGTATATCCCCAACTTTATTAGCCGTAAGCATGGCCGCGAACCGATAACCTTCGATTTGGATGACATGGAAGAATACCTGGGCGAAACCTATGGTATTACTGTATACCAGGAACAGGTGATGCTTTTATCGCAAAAACTGGCTGGCTTTAGTAAAGGCGATGCCGACGTTTTGCGTAAGGCGATGGGTAAAAAACAGATTGAGGTTTTGAATAAAATGGAGGCGCAGTTTATGGATGGGGCCGCTGCAAAGGGCCACCCTAAAGATAAGCTCACCAAAATATGGAACGACTGGAAGGCTTTTGCCCAGTACGCCTTTAACAAATCGCACTCTACCTGTTATGCTTTTGTGGCCTATCAAACGGCTTACCTAAAGGCACATTACCCGCCCGAGTACATGGCGGCGGTATTAAATAACCAAAACAACATGGAAAAGATTACCTTTTTTATGGAAGAATGCCGCCGTATGGGGGTAGAGGTTTTGGGGCCCGATATTAACGAAAGTGATATGAGCTTTGCCGTAAACAAACGCGGCCAGGTACGTTTTGGGCTTACCGGGGTAAAAGGCGTTGGCGATAAGGCGGTGGAAAGTATTATTGAAGAACGTAACGAACGCGGGCCATACCTTTCGGTTTATGATTTTGCCAGGCGAAGCAATACCAGGAGCGTAAACCGGAAATCGTACGAAAACCTTGTTTATGGTGGTGCTTTTGATGAGTATGGCTATCACCGAGCCCAGTTTTTTGCCAAAACAGAAAATGGCGTATTAACAGGTGTGGAGCGCTTAACCAAATATGCCAACGATTACCAGAATATCCAAAGCAGTTCGCAATCATCATTGTTTGGCGGCTCAGTAGCGTCTTATATTCCGGAGCCTGCTATGCCCGAGACAGAACCCTGGGGATTGATTGAGAAGCTGAAATACGAAAAGGAAGTCATCGGCATCTACCTAACAGGCCACCCACTGGATAATTATAAGGTAGAGTTGGAGCGCTTTTGCAATACCAATATCAGCGAGCTGAAGATTATGCAAAAAGCACGATCGGGCGAGGGAGGCGATGAAATTATGTCGGCCTTTAATAAGTTAAAATCAAGGGGCGAGATAGCTATCGGCGGGCTGGTATCAAGTGTGCAGCACCGGATGACTAAAAATGGCAAACCCTTTGGCTCATTTATTTTGGAGGATTATAACGAGTCGTACGACTTTGTGTTGTTTGGCGATGACTATGTAAAGTTCCGTAACCTGTTGGTAGCCGGTTTCTTTTTGCATCTGAAAGGTAACATCGAAGAAAAATTCAGACAAAAAGATAACTGGGATTTGAAGATATTAAGCATGAGCCTGCTATCAGAAATGCGCGACAGGTTAACCAAATCGTTAACCGTAGTGTTGGATCTGCATAGTTTAAACACTCAGTTATTGAATAGCATGCAGGCCGCCATTGATACCAATAACCAAAAATACCCGGTAAAAAACTGTACCCTAAAGTTTTTGGTAAAAGACAGGGAAGAGGGCTTTTTGGTTGAGCTGCCATCAAAGAAGTTTAAAGTAAACCCGAGTGACGATTTAATGGCCGAGATATTTAGCTTAACTAATGTGCAGCCGGTGTTGAATTAGGGGGGCAATTGAATGTATTGGCCGCCATGGTAGGGGCTACCCTTGTGGTCGCCCTATATAAGCGCCGCTCAAACAAATATTGGCATCAGACTACATTACCCTCAATGGGTTGCCCACCGTTAGGGCGACCACAAGGGATCGCCCCTACAGTTTTCAATATTTTTGTTCATCCGCTCGGGATACCTTAGTCACGGAATTCAACGGACCTTTTAGACGTACAAATTATTAGGCTATTTTAAATTTATAAGCTAAATTTGTTTATCAACCTTCTTACCGTGAATATCGAAACCAAAAGAAATAAACTCTATGACTATATCCGCTTTGCGGACGATAAAAAAGTGAAGGAAATTTATACCTTAGTTAAAGATGATATTGGTGAAGAAATTGACCCTTGGCAAGAGGAGAGCTTTGTAAAAGAACTGGATCGCCGCTTAAAAGACATTGAAAGTGGAAAGACAAAGGGGGTTTCATGGGAGGAAGTAAAACTTAAAGCTCGTGGCAAATCAAATATTCAGAAATAACGACAGGCAAAGTTCGCAATACACCTCAGTAACATTTTCTCGCTCGCGCTGGCAATAACAAAGTTTCTTTTGATTTGCAGTACTTGTTTTTTATCGCGAATTATTCAACTTCCGGTTCGCTATCAAACTCCGGTTCAATTAATTCGTTAGGCAACTCAGTAACCTGCTTGTAGGGTACAAAAAGAAGTATTAATGCAATAAGCTGTATCACGTCCTGTAGTACAAAGTACCAACGATAAGGTAAATTGTGCTTAAATAGCATGAGCGTGGCAGAAATGTGCAAGGGTAAAACTATAAGAATTAGTACGAGTAACACCCATCTAATCCACGCATTGCCTTTTTGGATCAAGTGTGCTGCCCCAATTAATAGGAAGACGGTAATAAGAGTACCAATCATAAAAACAGATGAATTACGACCAGTAAATAAAAAATAGTAGATAAGGCTTAATAATGCCGAAAGCCTGATAAGGTAAGAAGCTTTAATAGCGTTGGGGTGAATCAATTTTTCCATCCGATGTGATAAAGAGCCGGCAAAATACTAAAAAATTCCCTTGTTACCCTATTTTGCAAACGGATCACTCCCCTTAATCCCCTCTTTGCCAAACTTCTTTAGGCAATCCTTAATGTACACCTGTATATCATACTCGCTGGCTTGTTGGGCATATTCAAAGCTTGGCCGGTATTGGGTTATAAATGCCGATAGGGTATCGCCCTTTAAATTGGTAATGCGTTCAACTATACCGCGGTTAAATTTATGGTCAACGTAATCGGCGTGTTCGTCGCGCAGCAGTATTTTATTGAATTTGTATTCGTTGGTGCTTTTTTTGGTGAGGGCCTGTATCAGAAGCAGCAGGTTAATGGAAACCAACTGACCGGGCTGGTAGCTGGTAGGGATAAACGCATCAACTACCCTGGGACCTTTATAATTAAACTGTTTGGCATATTCCTGCCGGTTAGCAATAGAATCCTGCTTAAAGCTGCGGCTGCTGCGTATGGTAACGGAGTTAAGCGAAATGGATGCCGGTTGCAGTAGAATGTGCAGCATGCTGATTGCCTTATTTATACGCACAGTATAAGGTTTGTAAGCAAAATGTATAATCCTGATACTATCGGCAAAAGCCGGAGCAACAATTGAAAATTCGCCTAAGGTATTGGTAAACGCTGTTGCTGTACCTACACTTACCAGCGCACCGTTTACCGGCTGCCCGGTGGCTTTGTTGACCACTATACCCGTTATAGTTTGGCCATAGGTACCTATTACCGCAACAGATAGCATCAAAAACAGCAGGTATTTCATAGCAGTAATAAGATTATTTGTACAAAAATAACGATTGGTTGCCGAGTACGTTATTGTTTAACAGTATTTAACAGGGGGATTGACGTTGTCCGTCCGATTTTAAGTTAGGGTAGCTCTGTGAAAATGCGGACGAATAGTGAGCCTTGTCCGGTTTGTTCATTTGTACCCCTTACTCAAAAGCGGACGGACATTTTTGTATTTGATGCTGAGGTAAACTGTATCGTGCTTTATCGTTGTATTGTGCGATAAAGTGATACGGGGCGATACAGCGATAGCCCACCACGTCTTTGCGAGGAACGGAGCAATCTTTGAACTATGCCTAACGAATATGCAGGTTTGCAATATACATGGCGTACACCTATCGCGCAGAGATTGCTTCGTACCTCGCAATGACGCTTTGAGAGGATGGCGCATACCTATCGCGCATCTCAACCACTTCTTTGCGAGGTACGAAGCAATCTCTGAACTTTGCCTAACGAATATGCAGGTTTGCAATATACATGGCGTACACCTATCGCGCAGAGGTTGCTTCGTACCTCGCAATGACGCTTTGAGAGGATGGCGCATACCTATCGCGCAGAGATGGCTTCGTCCCTCGCCATGACGTGAGTGGATGCCTACAAAAAACATTATTCCTCAACTTACAGCAACCAACTATTCACCTGCGAAAAAAATAAATTATGGCAATGATATATTAGGAGGGACAAGCCATTTTGGTATCTTCGGTAAACCTTATTTAAATGGATAAGCAAGATAGCGTTATAGATAACAGTTTCTCGTTTCACATAAGTATTACCTGGTGGGAAATACTGCTGGTAATAATTGTAATAGTAATGATGATTCTCTTTTTTAGAAAAAAACGTAAAATTGTTTAATTGCAACCGCAATGTTATCGCTTAAATTATATCACCAAATGATATAAAATACCCCTCCCTTACCCGCTTACCTGTTAAAGTAAAGGACTGCTGTTGATGTTTGCGAAGGAAAATGAGTTAAAGAATTGAAGATGGGCTATGCTAACAAAATTAGCAAATTAAATACTCATTTGCAAATAAAGTTGATATTATTTTGCGCTATGCAGCCTTTGTCTTGTCCGTCCGGTTTTGAGTACCGGTATACCGGAAACAAAGCGGACAAGGCACCGAGGTTTCCGAATCCGGTGTTACGCTATATCGCCTGTATCGTTGTATCGCGCAATACAGTGATACAGCACTATACACCCCACAAAACATCGTCCGGCATGGCCACAACTACCCGGCTTAAATACCGGACGGACGGAAATTTTATTCATTAACCACAAAATCTTTAAAACCTCTCTTCATCTTATTACTTAATTTCCCGATTTTTTGGTCGTTTCCCAAGGCCAATCAGCACAAATCCAAAATCCTAATTTCTTCTAAAAATCGCCGTAATCACTCCTCAAATCACTGTAATCCACCAAAAATAAATCCGAAATCAAAATTCCGACATCCGAAATCAAAATATATCTTTGCGCTATTATGAGTAATTCAACCGACGAACTATTTAAGAATGTTATATCGCATGCCAAGGAATATGGCTTTGTTTTTCAATCAAGCGAAATTTATGATGGATTAAGCGCCGTTTACGATTATGGACAAAATGGTGTAGAACTTAAGAACAACATCAAAACCTATTGGTGGAAATCCATGGTGCAAATGCATGATAATATTGTTGGTATCGATTCGGCCATATTTATGCACCCCACCATCTGGAAAGCAAGCGGTCACGTTGATGGCTTTAGCGACCCGATGATTGATAACAAGGTATCAAAAAAACGTTACCGTGCCGACCAACTATTGGAAGACAAGATTGCTGCTTATGATACCGAAGGTAAAACCGACAAGGCCGAGCTGCTGCAAACCGAAATGGACACAGCCCTGAAAAATGAGGATCTGCCCCGCTTACGCGAGTTAATTATAGCACACGAAATTGCCGACCCAAACAGTAAAGATAAACCCGACTGGACAGAAGTACGCCAGTTTAACCTGATGTTTAGCACCCAGGTTGGCGCCATTGCGGGTGAGTCTGAAACGATTTACCTGCGTCCCGAAACGGCACAGGGTATATTCGTAAACTATTTAAACGTGCAAAAATCGGGCAGAATGAAAATTCCTTTCGGGATAGCCCAAATAGGCAAGGCATTCCGTAACGAGGTAGTGGCAAGGCAGTTCATTATCCGCATGCGCGAGTTTGAGCAAATGGAAATGCAATACTTTGTACGCCCTGGCACACAAAAGGACTGGTTTAACAAATGGAAAGAAACCCGCCTGAAATGGCACCTGGCCTTAGGCACCCCCGAAGAAAAATACCGTTACCACGAGCATGTTAAGTTGGCCCATTATGCCGATGCTGCTTTTGATATTGAGTTTGATTTCCCGTTTGGCTTTAAAGAGGTTGAAGGCATCCATAGCCGTACCGATTTCGATTTAAGTCAGCATGAGCAATTCAGCAGGAAAAAGATGCAATATTTTGATCCGGAGGTTGACCCGGAAACCGGCAAGCCTTTTGGTAACTACATCCCGTACGTAATTGAAACTTCGATAGGGTTGGACCGTATGTTTTTATTAACGATGATCAACGCCTTTGAAGAAGAGGACTTGAGTACCGAAGAAAGGCAGGACAGCCGCACGGTATTAAGGCTGCACCCATGCCTGGCCCCGGTTAAGGCAGCTATTTTCCCGCTTACCAAAAAAGACGGACTGCCCGAAAAGGCTACCGAAATAATGGATAAACTGAAGGTTAATTTCAACCTGCAATACGAAGAAAAAGATGCCATCGGCAAACGCTATCGCCGCCAGGACGCTATCGGTACACCGTTTTGCATCACGGTTGATCATCAGAGTTTAGAAGATAACACGGTAACCATCCGCCACCGCGATACCATGGCGCAGGAGCGTGTAAATGCCGATGATTTGGAAAAGATTATTGGCGATTTGGTAAGCTGGAAGAATTTGTTGGGGTAATACCCATTTTGTCATTGCGAGGAGGAACGACGAAGCAACCTCTGAACTATGCCTCGCAAACATGGCTGGCGTTAACGTTAGTACTGGGTTTTAAATTTTAATACGTGAAAAGGAGTTTGGTATTTCTATATCAAACTCCTTTTTTTTTAATTTGCGATATGGGTTTTCAGTACGGCGGATGCGTTTACATAATGACCAACAAAATGCATACTGTTTTATACACGGGGGTAACCTCCGATATAACAGGCAGGGTTTGGCAGCATAAAAATGATTTTTATCCGGATAGTTTTACTTCGAAATATAAATGCTATAAGCTGGTTTATTACTGTTTTTATCCGCGCATCGAAGAGGCAATCGGTGCTGAAAAAACAATTAAGGGTGGCAGCAGGAAAGACAAGCTCCAATTAATTAACACGATGAATCCGATGTGGATTGATTTGTATGATAAACTGATGGAAGAGTAATTGGCAGTAGCGCAGTATATTCCCCATGCAAAGTTCATAGATCGCTTCGTTAGCACAGTTCAGAGGTTGCTTCGCTCGTTCCTCGCTCGCAATGACGTAGTGGGTAGGCCCTCCGTCTATAAATTCCCCCTCCCCGCAGATAATGCAGAAATAATCCAATTTTCATTCCTAACATTGCTTAACCAATTAACTGTTTAAAATGAAAAAGATTACACTTGCACTAACCCTGCTATCGGCCATAGCGCTTACGTCAGCTAACGCGCAAAAAATCGCCAGAACATTCCATATCAAAAGCGGCGGCGGATATGATTATATCACGGTCGATTCTGCCTCCAATCGTTTATACGTATCGCACGGCATGCAGGTAAATGTGGTGGATAAAATCACCGGCGATTCCATCGGCGTTATCAAAACAGAAAAGGATGTGCATGGCATTGCGTTGGTACACGCGTTGGGCAAAGGTTATATCACCAATGGATCGGCTAATAGCGTAGCCGTGTTCGATCTTAAAACACTTCAAATATTGGCCCATGTACCAACCGGCCCATTTGCCGATGGTATTTTGTATGATGATTTTTCGAAAAAGATCATCAGTTGTAACGGTCGCGGTAAAAACATGACGGTGATTGACCCGGCTACCGATAAAGCCGTTACCACTATCCAGCTAACCGGCTGGCCCGAAACCGCTACCAGCGATGGCAAAGGCAAAATTTACGTAAACAACGCCGAGAAAAGCGAGATTGATGTAATAGATGCCACTACCTTTAAAATAGTAAATACCTGGCCCATTGCACCTGGCAAAAGCGCATCAGGTTTGGCTATGGACAGGAAAACCATGCGCCTGTTTGCAGGTTGCGATAATAAGCTGCTGATAGTAATGGATGCCCTTACGGGGAAAGTAGTTACCAGTTTGCCCATAGGCGATGAATGCGATGCCGTAGGTTTTGATAAGAAACTAAACACCGTTTATTCATCAAACGGCGAAGGCACATTAACCATTATCAAAGAAGTTTCGGCAGATAAGTTTGTTGTTCAGCAAAACTTAAAAACAAAAGAAGGCGCCAGAACTTGCGCTGTTGACCAGGCAACGCACGCCGTTTATTTGCCTACCGGCAAATTTGCACCAAAAAAAGCCGGGGAATTTAGGGCTTCATTGATACCGGGAACTTTTGAGGTGTTGGTGGTAGGGAAATAACCGCCAGCGTCATTGCGAGGTACGAAGCAATCTCTGAACTATGCATTCACGCTTTACAAGGTGGATAGGCAAAGTTCAGAGGTTGCTTCGCTCGTTCCTCGCTCGCAATGTCGCGCGGGTGTTTGGAAATTTGCCAAATCTTTTCCTACCTTAATACCGTGGAAAACTACGACAATAACCTAAGCATTAAATCATGGGCCGAAGAAGACAGGCCGCGCGAAAAGCTAAGCAGCCAGGGCAGGCGGGCATTGACGGATGCTGAACTGATTGCCATACTCATAGGCTCCGGCAGTCGAAACGAAACGGCTGTGGAGCTGAGCAAACGCATCCTGCATCATTACGGTAACGATTTGAACAAACTGGGCAGAGCTTCCATTAACGATCTATCCAACTTTAAAGGTATCGGCGAAGCCAAAGCCATATCCATTATTGCCGCATTGGAAATTGGCCGACGAAGGAATGATTTTGAAACCAAAGCTCCCGAAATGGTTACTTGCAGTAAGGACGCCTGGCAAATTATGCGCCGCCATTTGGTGGATTTAAATCACGAAGAATTTTGGATATTGTTTACCAGCCGTGCCCAAAAGCTGGTAGGGAAGGAGCTTGCCAGCAAAGGAGGTCTATCCGAAACTGTGGTTGACCCAAAGATTGTTTTCGGATTGGCGCTGCAGCACCAGGCGAGCAATATTTTTTTAATACACAATCATCCATCGGGCAACCAAAAACCAAGTCAGCAAGATATTGTGCTTACCAAACGCTTATGCGAATGCGGCCGGATAATGGATATTAAGATACTGGATCATTTAATTATTACTGATAAGGGGTATTATAGCTTTGCGGATGAGGGAATTATTTGAATTTCGATTTTGGAATTTCGATTTCGGATTTAGTTAATTCAATGTTATGGCTCTATAACTTTTTGTATGGCTGAAAATAACCGCAGAGAGCACGGAGGAATCACAAAGCACACAGAGAATAAAAGAAACTAAGAGGGGAGTATGTTAATATGATTGAATTTTTGCAATTAAAAAACTCCGTGCTCTCCGCGATTCCTCCGTGCTCTCTGCGTTAAAAATTCAAATTTCGGTTAATGTTTTTTGTGCTTATGCGGAAACAAGTATGTAATTTTAGGGTTCTGTTTACTGAACAACAAAATTGAATAATTATGATAATCCCAGATAACCAAATACCACTCGACGATTCCGAAAATTCAGACGCCGAAGATCAGTTAAGTCAGCAGGATATTCATTCAAACGGTCTTGATGATGCCCCCGAACCAGGCGATACCGTTGATTATGCCGACACCGATAAGCTGCAACAGGCTTATGACGCTTCGGAATCGGCCTATACCCTTAATTTAGGGGATGATGGCGATGTAACCGAAGAAGACTAAGGTTTCAGGCTGAAAGCTAATATTGTTTATTGTGAACCCGTAGGAGGGCAACTACAAAGGATTGTTCCTACATATTCGGCTTATGTAGGGGCGATCCCTTGTGGTCGCCCTAACGGCGGGCAACCTATCAATGGGTTACCGGGTTGGTGGCCACCTATCGCGTACGAGGGCAACCACAAGGGATTGCCCCTACGGTTGATTTAAAATATTGTTCTGTCCGCGCTGTTTGCAAACTACCGGGCTTTAAAACCGGACGGACAGAACCAGATTACCATTTGTTTATACGGCATAGGCATCGGGAATGTATTCCCCCAACAATATAGGCCACATCCTCCTTCTTTTCTGACTTTCCGGACTTTTCCGACTTTCGGACTTCCCCAAAAATCCTATCTTTGCCGATTATCATTTTGCTATAATGAAGATATCCTATAATTGGCTTAAAGAATTTATTGACGTAGATAAAACTCCCCAGGAGCTTTCCACGATATTAACTGGCACCGGTTTGGAGGTGGAAAGCCTCGAGAAAGTGCAGCCCGTTCCCGGCGGTTTAGAGGGCCTGGTGGTTGGTTATGTAAAAGAATGCATTCAACACCCCAATGCCGATAGGTTACGGGTTACCAAGGTTGATGCCGGCACAGGCGAGGACCTGCAAATTGTTTGCGGCGCGCATAATGTGGCTGCCGGGCAAAAAGTGGTAGTGGCTACTGTAGGTACTACTGTTTACCCAACCGTTGGCGAGCCGTTTAAAATTAATAAATCAAAAATTCGCGGCGAAGTATCCGAAGGGATGATTTGCGCTGAAGATGAAATAGGCTTGGGTACCGACCACGCCGGTATTATGGAACTGGATGCCGATGCCACTATTGGTATGCTGGCTAAAGACTATTTTAAACTAACCGACGATTACCTGTACGAAATTGGCTTAACCCCCAACCGAGCCGATGCTGCATCACATTTAGGCACCGCACGTGATATTGCTGCATTTTTAAAAATAGCGGTTCAAAAACGCGATGTTTCGGCCTTCAAGGTGGATAATACCAGCCGTACCATTAAGGTAGTGGTGGAGAATGAAGCTGCTTCGCCACGATATTCGGGTGTTACCATTTCGGGTGTGGAGGTTAAGGAATCGCCTAAATGGTTAAAGGAAAGGTTAGCGGTTATAGGTATCCGTTCTATCAATAATATTGTGGATGCTACCAATTACGTACTGCACGATTTAGGTCAGCCGCTGCATGCTTTTGATGCCGATGCCATTACAGGCGATACGGTTATCGTAAAAAACTGTGCTGAAGGTACGATATTCAAGACGCTTGATGATGTGGATCGCAAATTATCTGCCGATGATTTGATGATTTGCAATGCAGATGAGCCAATGTGTATTGCAGGCGTATTTGGTGGCGCAGCATCCGGTGTAAAAGCAACCACTAAAAACATCTTTTTAGAGAGTGCCTATTTTAACGCCGTATCGGTGCGTAAAACCGCCAAGCGTCACGGATTGAAGACTGATGCATCTTTCCGCTTTGAACGCGGTACTGATCCTAATATGACGGTTGTTGCCTTGAAGCGCGCTGCCTTGTTGATTCAGGAAGTTGCCGGCGGTTTAATCTCATCCGAAATATCTGATCATTACCCTAACCCGGTAGCGCCTTTCGAAATAGAGATCAGTTATCACACCATCGACAGACTGATTGGCAAAGCCATCCCGCACAGCGATATAAAGGCTATTATCACTGCATTGGATATTGCCATAGTAGGCGAAACCGGTGAAGGCCTTTCGTTAAAAGTGCCGCCATACCGCGTGGATATTACCCGCGATGTGGATATTGTGGAGGAGATATTGCGTATTTACGGTTATAACAATATCGAGATACCAACACAGATCAGGGCATCGTTAAACAACTCCACCCGTCCCGAAAAGGATGACGTGCAAAACATGCTTTCCAATTTGCTTACCGCGAATGGGTTTAACGAAATCATGTCGAACTCCTTGACCAAATCGGCCTATTCATCAAACCTGGATACGGCGGTTAAGATATTGAACCCACTGAGCAGCGATTTGGATGTGATGCGCCAAACATTGTTGTATTCGGGCCTGGAGGCGGTGACCTACAACCAAAACCGCCGCAATGCCGATTTAAAACTGTATGAGTTTGGCAAGGTGTACGCTACCGAAGAAGATAAATATGTAGAGACGCAGCGCTTTGCTATTTTCCTTACGGGATCGGGACAAGCAGAGCAATGGAACCAAAAAGCAAGCCCGGTATCGTTTTATAACCTAAAGGCGATAGTTGACGGCATCATTGCCCGGCTGAATATTAAGGATGCCGTTATTGAAGATGCTACCTGCAAAAAACTGGCGTATGGCTTGCAATACAAACTGAATAATAAACAACTGGTTAAGTTTGGTGCGGTGGCAGCCGATGCTTTGAAAAAAACGGATGTAGACAAGGAAGTTTTTTATGCTGATTTTAATTTCGATATGATTTTAAAGCTGGCTCGTAAAAACAAAATTGTGTTCGAGGATGTTTCCAAATTCCCGGCGGTACGGCGCGATCTTTCTATGCTGATTGACCAGGCAGTTACTTTTGCCCAGCTAAAACAAATAGCGCAAAAAACGGAACGCAAACTATTGCAGGAGGTGAGTGTGTTTGATGTTTACCAGGGCGATAAGCTGCCGGCAGGAAAAAAATCGTACGCACTGAGCTTTGTGTTGCAGGATAATGAAAAGACATTGACCGACAAGGCAATTGAATCGGTTATGCAAAAAATTATTTATAACTTCGGAAAAGAGGTAGGGGCGGAGATTAGGAAGTAGTTGAATAGACTTAAATAAATCTTTATGACAACGCAAGCATTTGAGGACTTCTTGAAAAAGAAGAAAGATGAAGAACCCAAAATTGACTGGGATGACAGGAAAAATAAGTGGATAAATTCTGTTAATGATTTTTATAATAATGTTAATAAATGGCTCTATCCCTTTACTGTTCAATCTTTGCTTCAGATAAAGATGAAAGAGGTCTTGGTCAGCGAAGAATATTTAGGGACATACAAAATGAATCAATTAGATATTCTTATAGGGAATGACATTATTTCTCTTATTCCTCGTGGAGCGTTGGTTGTTGGAGGTAACGGCCGAATTGACATGAGAGGTCCTAAAGGAGAAGTATCGCTTTTTCAAAAAGATTGGGGTAGCTGGAAATTTATAAACGTGTTTACAAAAAACGACCTGTGGGATGCGAACGAGGATTCTTTTAAATCTGCAATACAAGATTTAGTAAATGGCTAAGATTTCGCTATCTGGCAACGAAAAATCGATCAGTTCTATTTTAAATTGGTACGAAGATCAAATCGAAGCATTAAGGGATTTAAAGAATAAAATTATTAATGCGATTATTTATTCGGAAGTTGATGTAAAAGTGAATGAAAAGTTTGCTGCTTTGACTTTTGATCAGATTAACGAATATTTTAGCAATAGTGAAAAAGAATTGCAACATTTGGCGTGTTTTGATTTGGTTTCTGCAACCGAAGCGTTGTTGAGGGTTGATTTTCACAATAGGATTTTTAATAAAGATAAATCGCCAATAGGCAGAGTTTTTAGAAATATTTATAAAAAAAAGGCAAATAAAGTTTCACTTGAAGAAGATATTATAGAAACATGGAAAAATATAACTGGAGATAACTCATTTAGCGATTTGTTAAGTTTACTTAGATATCGGCATTGGCTTGCTCATGGCAGATATTGGACACCTAAATTCGGGAGAGGATATTCATTTAATATTGTTTTTAATATCTCGAAAAATATTACAGATATTGTTACACATTAACCAATGGCATTAGCAGAACAATTAGATACAATTGTACAACGCACAGAGCACTTAATTGCCCTTTGCGCGGCTTTGCAGGAGGATAATGACTTATTGAAATTAAGCAACGAAGCGCTGAATGTGGCCCTTGATGCAAGCAGGAATAAGACAAAAGATTTGGAAGAGAAGCTTCGTGTATTGAAGATGGCGAAATCTTTTTCAGAAACAAATGAAAAAAGTCTTGACATAAAGCAAAAAATTAACGAATTTGTGCAAGAAATTGATAAGTGTATTGTATTGCTGAAAAAGTAGTGCAAAAAGTGATAAGCTCAAATGGGAGAAATCTCCATAAAAATAAATATTGCTGACAGAGTTTACCCCTTAAAGGTAAACATGGAAGAAGAGGAAATAATACGCAGGGCAGCTAAACTGATTAACGACCGGATAAAGGAGTATCAGGAGTTGTATGCGGTAAGGGATAAACAGGACCTGCTTTCGATGTGTGTGTTGCATTATGCAACATCATCGTTAAAAGCAGATGTTAAAGTACAGGTAGAAGATACCGAGGTAGCCGAGAAGGTATACCAGCTTGACCACATACTGGCCGAATTTTTTTCGAAGCAATAAACGTTCTTTTAAATAATGCAAGAGCAATTAAGATCTAACCGCGGTTAAATTTTAAGTATCACTATTAAAAACTTAACGCTTCAATATCAACGGATCAAAGAGGCATGCGTTAGTCGTTAACATTAACGGTAACCCATGATTCCAAATATCCAGGATGAAGTTTTTTACAATACATGACACTTAAAAATTTAGACGCGGTTTTTTTATATATACCAATTATAAACATGAGTACAACACTATTATACCTAATCATAGGTGTTTTGATAGGCGGCCTGCCCGGCTTCCTGATCGGACGCTTTCTGCTGCGAAAACTGTTTAAAGACCAGGAAGTAGCCGCCCAAAATAAAGTAAAGAAGATTTTAAAGGACGCCGAAAATAATGCCGAGATCCTGAAGAAAAATCGTTTGCTTGAAGCAAAAGAAAAGTTTTTGCAAATGAAAACCGAGCACGAACAGCAGGTAAACGAGCGTAACAACAACGTTAACCAGCGCGAAAACGGCGTAAAACAAAAAGAGCAATCCCTAAACTCGCGTTTAGAGAACATGAACCGCAAGGAAAGTGAGCTGGATAACACCCGCAAAAACCTGGAACGCCAAACCGAAATTGTTATAAAGAAACAGGAAGAGGTTGAAATACTGAAAAACTCGCATGTGCAGCAGTTGGAAACCATCGCCGGTTTATCTGCCGAGGATGCCAAAAATCAATTGGTTGATACCCTGCGCGAGGAAGCCCGCAGCAAGGCCATGATACAGATAAAGGATATTGTTGACGAAGCCAAGCTTACTGCAACCAAGGAAGCTAAAAAGATCGTTATTCAAACCATTCAGAGGACCGCTACGGAAAGCGCAATAGAGAATACGGTTTCTATCTTCAACATCGAAAACGATGAGATAAAGGGACGTATTATTGGTCGCGAGGGTAGGAATATCCGTGCGCTGGAAGCCGCTACCGGTATCGAAATTATTGTGGATGATACTCCGGAAGCTATTATCCTTTCGGGATTTGACCCGGTTAGGCGCGAAATTGCCCGTCTGGCTATGCACCGCCTGGTGACGGACGGACGTATTCACCCTGCACGTATTGAAGAGGTAGTTGCCAAAACCAAAAAGCAGATTGAAGAAGAAATTGTAGAGATAGGCGAACGTACCGTAATAGATTTGGGTATCAGTGGCCTGCACCCTGAACTGATCCGGATGGTTGGCCGTATGCGTTACCGTTCATCATACGGGCAAAACCTGTTACAGCACTCGCGCGAGGTAGCCAATTTCTGCGCCACCATGGCGGCAGAATTAGGCTTAAACGTAAAGTTGGCTAAACGCGCAGGCTTACTGCATGATATTGGTAAAGTACCTGACGATAATCCTGAATTGCCACACGCAATTTTAGGCATGCAGCTGGCCGAAAAATATAAGGAACACCCCGAAGTTTGTAACGCCATAGGCGCTCACCATGATGAGGTAGAAATGACTTCGATGTTATCGCCGATAATACAGGTTTGTGATGCCATATCAGGTGCACGCCCCGGTGCACGCCGTGAAGTGGTTGAAAGCTATATTAAACGCTTAAAAGAACTGGAAGAGTTGGCTATGTCATATCCTGGTGTCGAAAAAACATTTGCAATACAAGCAGGCCGCGAGTTGCGTGTTGTGGTAGAAAGCGAAAAGATAAGCGATGCACAATCGGAAGTACTTGCTGCTGATATCTCTAACAGGATACAAACAGAAATGACCTATCCGGGACAGATAAAGGTTACCGTAATAAGGGAAACCCGCTCGGTAGCGTTTGCTAAGTAAAAAATAAGCGTCGTCAGCTGTGTCAATCAGGCGGCGAACGAGGAGAAAACTTATACAACATTTAAGGCCCGCCTTGTTTGTGGTATAAGTTTTTCCGTTTTTTGAGATTTATTTGCATTAGAAGTTGAAAACACCAAAAGATAAAACTCCTGTAATAAATCAGGCAGACTTGCGCCCGGTAGATGCCTATTTTAGTCAATAAGCAGAAAGTCATCAAAATCCAACCAATAAGTTAATTCATTGGTTTTGCGTGGCCTTAATTGTATTTAGTTTGCTTGGGTTAAGCTGGGCCATCCCGTTTCCATATATCAAATTTTTAGGGCAGTATAACAGCTTTTTTAACTGGTCGTCGTTTTTAATAGCGTTTGCCATTTACTACTATTACAGGCTATCGCCTGTATTGTCGTATATGATGTTGTTGATATTGTTTGCTTTCACTTACGTGATAAGTTTATTAGCTGGCTGGCACACGTCGGGTGGGCCTGCGTTATGGCTGCTTAGCCTGGTTATTTTTGTTTTGGCTTGGATTGGGCAGTTCGTTGGCCATAAAATAGAAGGCAAAAAACCGTCATTTTTGGATGATTTAAAGTTTTTGCTAATCGGGCCAATATGGTTGCTGCATTTTGTATATAAAAGGCTTAATATCAAATACTAATTCCATACGGCACCCGCCGGCATCCAGATAAATTATTGTTTACCTGTTGTAGCGAAAGCATAACGGGTGTCGTAATTTATGGTATGAAGATAAAGACAGCGATACTCATCACGGCTGTTACCCTTTGGGGATGCAGCAAGGATAATAAACAGGCATTATCGACCAACCTTACTGATTGCCCGGCCAACTTTACCTGTAACTATAATTATTATGACGATGCCGATTTTACAGATTTCACCCAACCGGTGGCAGGCAAGTACAGGGTTTTTTGGTATAAAAGTATTGTTAATAACAGTTGTGGTTTAAGCAGGCAGCTGTATTTTAAAGAAGCCTTAAATAGTGGCTATTTTGAAATTGATGGAAGCCAGATAGCAGCGGGACAAGTAGTTGGCTATAACTTTAACTGCCCTTGCTGCGACTTATTTCTTTATACCCAACCTATAGGCGGTTTTATAAAGGGAACCAAGACTGATGCAAATATATGGCTGGTGAATGCTTCAATTATATTCGGTACCGCTGATAAGAAGGCTGTGGATACACTTACAATAAATCAGTATTATACCCAGGCAAAATTGCCTTGATGTTTGGTTGGCTGGAGCAGGCAAATGTAACCTAATCAACTATTTAACTTAATCCAACTAATCAACTCATCCCTACAAATTTTTCCCCAGCTTATCCAATATATCCTGCGGTACTTTTTCCAGATCGAGTACAAGGAAGCCGTCGAGGCAATCAGAAAATTTAGGGTCGATGTTAAAGCAGATAATTTTGGCGTTAAGTCCAATATATTGGCGCAGCAGAACGGGCACTTTCATGTTACGGGTTTCCACTTCGGATATCAGGGCATCCAATCCTTTAAAAGTGTCTTCACCCGCCATCAGCAAATCGGTATCGATACTCGAAAAATCGACTTTAAACTTTTTACGTGGCCTTACATATTGGGCAAGTTCGTGGTCAAAATGATTACGGTTGATGTAATCTACAATCAAAGATTTAGAAAAATTGGAAAAATTGTTGCTGATGCTAACCGGGCCCAGTAAATACCGGTAGCGGGGGTTATCAATCAGGTATTTTAAAATCCCCTTCCATAGCAAAAATAGAGGCAGCGGTTTGGTTTGATATTCTTTGCGTATCCAGCTGCGGCCAAGTTCAATGCCTTTTTTTAATATCGGTGTAAACTGCGATTTAATTTTAAACAGTTCCGAAATATAAAAACCCTTTTTGCCAATGCTGTAAAATATTTCGTCGCCCAGCCCTATACGATAGGCGCCAACAATCATTTTAGCTTCGGTATCCCATATAAAAAGATGATGGTAATAAATATCGTACTCATCCAGGTCGGTAGCCTTATTAGTACCCTCACCAATTTCCCTGAAAGTTATCTCCCTGAGCCGGCCAATTTCGCGAATAACGTTTGGGATAGACGAAGTGGGTGCAATGAACACTTCATAATTCTTTTCTGTCCATACTCTATAGCTTTCCCGTAAAGGTGCAATCTCTTTTTCGAGTACTGCCGAACTCATTTCGGGCACAATATCCGCAGGCTGTTTTTTTATTTTAAACAGGTTGCGAGGGTTAAATATTTTTTTTTCATCCTCCAAACCGGTACCTAATGCATAGGTACGTGCTCTTAAAAAGTTAAGTAAGCGGGTGTTGTCCTTATAGCCCGGTATATCTTCAATGTTGATGGGTTTACCAATACGCAGCCTGATGGTATGCCCATGTTTATTAAACAGTTCGGACGGTAATTTAGCAGTGCGCAAGGCAGGATGTATTAAGCTAAGCAAGTTAAAAAGCAAGCCATTATTACCGTGGAAATAAATAGGTACAACAGGTACTTTAGCTTTTGCTATTATTTTGCCCACAACCGGGTGCCACATCCGGTCGGTCACCTCCTTTTTATCTACTTTATAGGTAGATACCTCACCGGCCGGAAAGATGCCAATTGGTGTGCCATTTTGTAAAAGCTCCAGCGTGTTTTTTAACCCGCTGATGCTTGACGAATGCTCCACATTTTCAAACGGGTTTACTGCAATAAAGTAATCGCTAAGGTTAGGGATTTTTTTAAGCAGAAAATTAGCCATCAGTTTGGCGTCGGGCCGTACCATGCATAGCATTTTTAGCAAAACCATACCTTCAATACCACCGTAGGGGTGGTTGGCAATGGCTACAAAACTACCAGTTGCTGGGATATTTTTTAGTTCGCGTTCATCAAATTCTATTTTAATGCCGCAGCCCTCTAAAATGGCGTCAACAAACTCGGGGCCTTGTTTGGGTTGTGCCTGGGCAAACAATTTGTTTACCTCGTTAATCTTCATCAGTTCCATCAATAAAGCAGCAAGGCCGGGCATCCGTAACTTATCTAATTTGGTGGCTTTGGCAAACTCTTCGGTGGTTATTACTTTCATATCTATAAAAAAAGGCCCTTTTGGGGCATTAAATATGCTTAAAAATTATTTAATTTAACGCTGATAAACCCGTTAAATGAAAGCACGCATAAAAAATTACCTGTCGATAACTAAAAAAGAGTGGAACGGCATGGTCGTGCTTATTGTTTTGATCATATTGGTTGGGGCTACACCTTATATTTATCAAATACTGCGCAAAGATAACACAATAAATATTAAAGATTTCGACAAGGGGGTTGCCCTGTTGGGCAAAAATGGATATACAGAAGGCGATGGTGACGATAAATCTACATCCGATAAAAAAATAGTGAAGCCGGTTATGTTTCCATTCAATCCCAACGGACTTACAGCTGATCAATGGCAACAGCTTGGCCTAAGTGCCCATCAGGCTGAAGTGATAAAACATTACGAGGGAAAGGGCGGCAAGTTTTACACCAAGGAAGATGTAAAGAAAATTTACGCGCTTACAGCGGATGATTATAAGCGATTGGAACCTTATATCAATATCCCCGCAGCTGAACATGTTTCCAAAAAAGCAGCTGCAGGCGAGATTATTGAATTAAACAGCGCCGATTCGGCAAAGCTTACAGAACTTAAAGGTATTGGAGGCTCATTTGCTGTCAGAATAGTGAGATACCGCGGGCGTTTGGGCGGATTTATCAGGAAGGAACAATTAAAAGAGGTTTACGGCATCGATTCATCGAAATATGAAGCTATTAAAAATCAGGTTTCGGTAAACGCAAATAGTATTCATAAAATCAATATCAATACCATTTCGTTCGACCAATTGAGGTTGTTTCCATATTTGGGTTATAAGCAGGTAAATGCCATTATTCAATATCGTGCCCAACATGGTAATTATACTTCAATTGCCGATATGAAAAATATTGCGATACTGGATGACGGAATTTTACGTAAAATTGAACCATATTTAAATTTCAAATGATAGCGCAGCAAATCAAGTCGGCCATACGCGATATTCCGGATTTTCCTAAACCGGGGATTATATTTAAAGATATTACCCCGATACTAAAAGACCCCGCATTATGCGGACAAATTGTTGATGCCTTTGCCGAACAGCTAAAAGGAATTAAGATAGATGCTGTAGCCGGTATTGAAAGCCGTGGATTTTTATTTGGCCTTACGCTCGCCAACCGCTTGGGTGTGCCATTTGTACCTGTACGTAAAGCGGGCAAACTACCTTTTACCATCAAACAAAAAGCGTATAAACTGGAATACGGCACCGCTGTAATCGAATTGCATACCGATGCGTTTGAGCCAGGGCAACACATACTGATACACGATGATTTATTAGCAACAGGTGGTACTGCCCTTGCAGCCAGCGAACTTATACAGGAAATGGGCGGCATAGTAGCCGGTTTTTCGTTTGTTGTAGGATTGGGATTTTTGAATGGATTAGAACGGATTTCTCCTGTTTGCGATAGGGTGGTGGTGCTGGCGGATTATTAAACCGTCTGAACCGTGATTGGTAGGATTTGAGGATTATATATCTGTTCAATCGTGGTAATCGTTAAATCCTGTGAACGGCGTGGCCCTCTTGAACGCCATTTAAAAACAATAATGTGTGAAAAATCATGGTTCAGATAATGGACATTAGTAACTCTGTTTCCAGTTTGCTTTCGTCATTGGTCCAATGCCCGTATATTTCAATATAAGGTAATTCTACTGTGAAGCCCTTTTGTTTTAATTCGGCTCTCATACTGTCGCCCATTTGTTTGATTAAATTATAGGGGCCTACATGTTTGTAATAGCCATATTTGGCGAGCGAAATGGTTTTTTGTTCCAACCCGCTGTTTTGTTTTGATTCATCGTTAAGTTCAACACCGGCAAATACATTGTGGTTTGGTTCATAAATCCAAATGTTTAGTCCTTTATGTTTTAAATCATTAGCCTTTACTATCTGCCACATTTTATCCATCAACTTAAAGGCGGTTCCTCCGTAATCTTTATTGACGGCTGTCCCCGAAAATCCGAAAACGTCTGCTCTGAACTCGTTGTTAATTATTTCTACCTTCATTGTAAGTGAATTTTACAGATAAATATAATTATCTTTTTTTGATAAACTTATCTACTGAAACATCAGCGTTGTAATATCAGTAAAGGCATAATTCTGATTTTGCTTATCAAAGTCAGTAACAATAGGCACCAGGTTTAAACGGGTAAATACATGCAGGTTGGAGTTTACCAGGTCCACACTTATCCGGTTGCCATCGTGAGTTTTAATGCCATCGTATATGAGTACGGCGCTTGCAGGGTCGGCGGTGGGGTCTTTTATTGATTTATAAATTTTCAGATAAACGTTTTGGGGCAATGTTATCCCATCCTGCAATTCGCTGCGCACAGTGTTTAATGCATTATTCAGTTGCTGCAAGGTTTCCTGTGGCTGGTAGTGATAGTAGTATGTATCTTCTCCGGCTGCGTTGTCATTGGTTATATAACCAAGCATAGGGCCAACTACGCCAACTACCGAAAGAAATTTGTCTGACGGGATAATAATAGGATCTACTAAAAAGATATGGACGGTTGTAGTTGCGTTATTAAAAAAACCGGCGTGTACCATATCCAGCAAAAGCGTACAACTGGTAGACGAGGCTGCAAAGTTTATCTTCTTATAGCCCTCTTTAACCAGCAAATTATATTCATCCATGATGGACGCTTGCCAATCGCGCCATGTTGATTTTTTAAAGGCATCGTAAGTTGTACCATGCCCGGCAAGCAACACCTGGTCAATATAATAATCATGTCTTCCTGCCGACCATGTCCGGAATTCGTCCCATTCAAACGTTGATGCGCTGTAACCATGGCATGCAATAATTACCGGTACTTGCGCCTGCAGAATGTTTGGGTTTGGCTGTGATACCGATATTCGGTAGGCTGCAGGGTCCGTAAGGGAGGGGTCGGATATTTTGCCACTACCCAGCATATCATCAGCGATAATCGGTGTTTTTTTGCAGCCCGCAGCTAACAACAGTATGGTAACAGCAATTAATATTTTCTTCATTTTGTATGTTGTAAAATATTCCATGATAAAGTTAGCTGATAAAAAAAGGGATATAAAGTGCCGGGAGTATTATTGTTGCCTTTGCCGCTTATAAAGTTATATCCTAAGGATGTTGCTATTTTTAATGGCAAATGGGTTTGAAAAGACAGGCCTGCGTCTGCCGAGAACAGGAATGAGCTATGTGGGAGCACATCAAACAGTTCTGGATAATCGGACATAAAGTAACCAGCATTTATCCTTGTAAATGGGCGTATGAGGTGGTTGCGCCTAAAATACCAGGCTGTTGAAACCAGGAAGTTATCCTGCTTAATAGCATTGGAATTAAATGCAGTACCCAGCCGGCTGCTCACATAAGTAAAACCAAAATATAACCTGTCGGGCTTTATGTTTTTATTGGAATAGCTTAGCGAGAGGCCATTTTCATAATAAAGTCCAATATCTTTTTGCAACCGGGGCCCTATATCCAGCACCGAACTTTGGGCATGGGCGACATAACAGGCTACGATTATAAAAATAGCCGAAAAACAAGTACGTTTTAACATCAGTTAATAATTTGGGCATAAGGTAATTTAATAATTCGGATAAATTAAAAAAAGCCTGAATAAGGATTAACTGATCCCTGAATTTTGCAAATACCGTTTTAGATAAATATTTATTTTCATGCATAATCGTGCTATAATAAGCATCCCAAATTCACTAAACCTATTATTCATACCATATACCAAAACGTTCATTTTTCTACACCATTTTATATGAAACTATTGCGTAAATTATTGCTTTACTTTGTTATAAATCAGTTATAAAAACATGGACTCCCTGCTTACCGATAGCCCAGCCGGCTATGATTTTTCTACCAGTGACAATCAAAAAATGATAGGCCAAATGGCCAAAGATTTTGCAGAAAAACATATTCGTCCGCATGTGATGGAATGGGATGAGGCGCAGCATTTCCCTATAGAGCTGTTTAAGCAACTGGGCGGGTTGGGCATGATGGGCGTATTTGTGCCCGAAGAATATGGCGGCTCGGGATTTGGCTATTTTGAATACGTTACCGTGATTGTGGAGATTGCCAAAGTATGCGGTTCTATCGGCTTATCGGTAGCCGCGCATAACTCTTTATGTACAGGGCATATCCTCGCCTTTGGCAGCGAAGAGCAAAAGCATCGCTGGCTGCCTAAACTGGCCACCTGCGAATGGCTGGGCGCCTGGGGATTAACCGAAGCCAATACAGGTTCGGATGCGTTGGGTATGAATACTACCGCTGTGCTGGATGGTGACCATTATATTGTGAACGGTTCAAAAAACTGGATAACCCACGGTAAATCGGGTGATGTGGCGGTAGTGATGGTACGCACAGGCGAGAAAAACGATTCACACGGTATATCTGCATTGGTTATAGAAAAGGGCACGCCCGGTTTTACCCACGGCAAAAAGGAAAATAAACTGGGTATGCGCGCTTCGGAAACTACCGAACTGATATTTGATAATTGCCGCGTACCAAAGGCAAACCTGTTGGGTGCCGAGGGCGAGGGTTTTAAACAGGCTATGAAAGTGCTTGATGGCGGGCGTATCTCTATTGCCGCATTATCTTTAGGGATAGCCAAAGGCGCATTTACAGCCGCCGTGGCCTACGCCAAGGAGCGCAAACAATTCGGACAGGCCATCAGCAATTTCCAGGGGATATCCTTTAAGCTGGCCGATATGGCTACCGAAATTGAAGCTGCCGAGTTGCTGATTATGCAGGCCGCCGATTTAAAGAACAGGCATTTGCCGGTAACCAAGCAATCGGCTATGGCTAAATACTTTGCATCCGAAGTGGCCGTACGTACCGCGACTGAAGCTGTACAGATATTCGGTGGTTACGGCTATACCAAGGATTTCCCGGTTGAGAAATATTACCGCGATGCTAAACTATGCACAATAGGAGAGGGGACGAGCGAGATACAGAAGATTGTGATTAGCAGGGAGGTGTTGAGGTAGGGGTGTTGGAAAAGTCGGAATATAGGTGTTATGCCCGTATAGACATGCCACCCTTTTTTTATTTTCAAATTCCCCTTTAACAATCAATAAATTATCCCTACATTTGCCGTCCCTGAAAGGAGGTATTTGGGAATTATGATCATTATCAACGTAAAAGACGGCGAATCATTGGATAAAGCATTGAAACGCTTCAAGAAAAAATTTGAAAAGACTGGTGTTTTAAGAGAACTTCGCAGCCGTCAGGCATTCGAAAAGAAATCTGTTACCCGCCGTCACGTGGTGAAACACGCCATCTACAAGCAAAATATGAACTTAGAAACCACTGTTTAATTATTTAAAAGAAATTTTAAATAATTTTCATTTTTCTAATCATTATATCAAAACTATTTGTACTTTTCCTTTTTGGGATGTACAAGTAGTTTTTATGTTTTCAGAGCGTTTCATCCGGTATATTCAATTCGAAAAAAGGTACTCGCCGCATACAGTTTCGGCCTATCAGTCGGACTTAGACCAGTTTTTTACATTCCTGAACAACCCCCAAAAAAAGGAACCTGCACCGCCGTTAACTATAACCCAGCCCGACCAAATAACCCATCATCATATCCGTAACTGGATGGTTGATTTGATGGATCACGGCGTTATTGCCCGCTCCGTTAACCGCAAAATAGCCACCCTGCGCAAATATTTTAAATTCATGTTGCAGGAAGGTGTTATTACCATTAACCCGGCCTCGAAAATCAATACTCAAAAAGTTCCTAAAAATTTACCCGTTGTGGTAGAAGACGCCAGGCTTACGCAGATGCTGGACGATGGCGATACTTTTGGCCATGACTTTAAAGGCATTCGCGATAAGCTAATCATCGAAATGCTTTTTGGCACCGGCATGCGCCTTTCGGAGCTGTTGGGCGTAAAGGATTCTGATATAAATGGGTACGAAGGAACGGTAAAAGTTTTGGGCAAACGCAATAAGGAACGCATTATCCCCATCAATAATGAACTGAAACTTTTAATAGCTGAATACCAGCAGTTAAAGCGGCAGCAGGACTTTTTTGGCAACAATTCCTTAACATTAATCGTTACAGATAAAGGAGCAAATGCTTACGCGAAGCTAATTTATTTAACTGTGCATAAATACCTCTCTACTATATCAACCCAAAATAAAAAGAGCCCGCATGTGTTGCGGCATACTTTTGCTACCAGCCTGCTTAACCGCGGCGCCGATTTAAACGCAATTAAAGAACTTTTGGGCCACGCAAACCTGAGTGCCACCCAAATTTATACACACAACTCAGTGGAAAGATTAAAGAATATTTATAAACAAGCCCATCCAAAGGCATAAACAAGGAGGAACCATGAAAATTACAGTGCAATCGATCCGTTTTAATGCAGACAGAAAACTATTGGATTTTATACAGAAGAAGGCGGATAAGCTTGATACCTTTTATGACCATATTATTAGTGGCGAAGTATATTTGAAACTGGAAAATGTGGAGGACGAAGCCAACAAGATAACGGAAATTAAGATAATGCTGCCGGGCAACCAGCTATTTGCAAAAGAGCAATGTAAAACGTTTGAAGAAGCCACTGACCTGGCATTGGAAAGCCTTAGAAAACAAATTGAAAAACATAAGCAGAAGAAAACCATAGCCGCCGAAACCGCCAAAAAGGCCGTTTTAATGGCAACCGAAGAAGAATTTTAATAACGTATTCACATATATAACAGGAAACGGCGGGTTTTAATCCGCCGTTTTTTTTGTGGGTTAACTTACAATCTTCGAGAGACCCTCCGAAGACAGGCCGGGAGGACAAAAAATTGTATAATTAGAACCAATTCATATCTTTACCCGGTCGTCGGACAGATCTTTTATTTACTTAAACCTCATCATCATGGGACTTTTAGAACCACAACACATTATTTTAATCCTTATTTTCTTACTTTCAATTGTTATCTGTCCGGTGTGGGGGTATAAAGCGGGTTCAAAACGAACAATCGGTTCGACAGGCGGGTTGCTGCTGAGCCTGTTTTTGGGTGTATTTGGAATAATTATAGTGTACTTAACTAAAAGAATTGATGAACAGCAGTTTTATAATTTAAACAATCAATTTAATAACCAATCGGGAGCAGATGAATTAAAGAAATATAAGCAGTTGTTAGATGACGGTGCAATAACCGAAGCCGAATATCGTACCCAAAAGGCGAAAATTTTTAATGGGCGGTTTTAGATTGTTTATGCGAAAGGCTGTAATAGCCGGATTTTTTGTTAATTTTGACTAACGCAACTCAACACTTACGCCGGTTTCGGCAAAAACACACACCAATTTACCAAATTCATCATCAAAGAAATCAAATTTCGACCCCGCCCGCTAAGGGAATTCGGGTATCGTACACCCCTCAAATAAATTAAATTCGCTGGTTTATAACCCCTTAAAAAATTTTTAAAATTAAATTTTGTTCAGCATTAAATTTGTGTAGATTTGCAATCCCTTTCAGAGAGGTCATAAGCACAACACTTTGAAGCGGAATAGTTCTTTAAAATAAATGAAAAGCCTTATTAATTAACCGGCTTAATTATGAAGATCAGCAATGATTGGAATACAAAAAGGTTGATAATATAAGCCTCCTTAGCTCAGCTGGTAGAGCGACTGACTTGTAATCAGTAGGTCATTGGTTCGATCCCGATAGGAGGCTCTGTTAATTTTAGCTTGATGACGGAGTGATACAATGCTCCAGTTGTAAAACAAAAGTCGGAGAGCTAAGATCAACAATTGGGGGGATACCAGAGCGGTCAAATGGGACGGACTGTAAATCCGTTGCTTCGGCTACGAAGGTTCGAATCCTTCTCCCCCCACTTTTTTGAGTTGGCAGTTTATAGTTAGCAGTTTGCTTTAGCTTTCTGGAAACGATAAACTGCTAACTTGATTACAAGGTTTTCGGAAACGCAAAATCAGCCAGGCACAAACCAGCTGAAAATTGTCAACCGCAAATTGAATAAGCGGAAGTAGCTCAGTTGGTAGAGCGATAGCCTTCCAAGCTATAGGTCGCGAGTTCGAACCTCGTCTTCCGCTCTGTTGAAGAGTTGGCAGTGGGCGGTAAGCAGTGAGCAGTAAATGCAAACTGGCAACTGATAACTGTAAACTGAACAAAAGCCGACGTAGCTCAGGGGTAGAGCACTTCCTTGGTAAGGAAGAGGTCATGGGTTCAAATCCCATTGTTGGCTCAACGTATTTAATACGTATTTTGAATAAGAAGTTTTTAAATAAAAATTAACCTACAATAATTAAATATAATCATGGCAAAAGAAAAGTTTGACCGCAGTAAGCCGCACTTAAACATCGGTACTATCGGTCACGTTGACCACGGTAAAACAACGCTTACCGCAGCTATTACAAAAGTATTAGCTGATAAAGGCTTGTCAGAAGCTCGTTCATTTGATTCAATTGACTCAGCTCCTGAAGAAAAAGAACGTGGTATTACTATCAATACAGCACACGTTGAGTATTCAACTGCTAACCGTCACTACGCTCACGTTGACTGTCCAGGTCACGCGGATTACGTGAAAAACATGGTTACAGGTGCTGCCCAAATGGACGGTGCAATTATAGTTGTTGCTGCTACAGACGGCCCTATGCCTCAAACCCGCGAACACATCCTGTTAGCGCGTCAGGTAGGTGTGCCTTCATTAGTAGTGTTCATGAATAAAGTGGACATGGTTGATGATCCGGAGTTATTGGAGTTAGTTGAAATGGAAGTTCGTGAATTATTATCATTCTATGATTTCCCTGGCGATGATATCCCTGTAATTCAAGGTTCAGCTCTTGGTGGATTAAATGGTGATCCGGCCTGGGTTGAAAAAATTATGGAATTGATGAATGCTGTTGATAGCTACATTCCAATTCCTCCACGTTTAACTGAGCTTCCATTCCTGATGCCTGTTGAAGACGTATTCTCGATCACTGGTCGTGGTACTGTAGCAACTGGTCGTATCGAGCGTGGTGTAATTAACTCAGGTGAGCAAGTTGACATCTTAGGTATGGGTGCTGAGAACTTGAAATCAACCGTTACAGGTGTTGAGATGTTCCGCAAAATCCTTGACCGTGGTGAAGCTGGTGACAACGTAGGTTTATTATTACGTGGTATTGAAAAAACTGATATCCGTCGTGGTATGGTTATTTGCAAACCAGGTTCAGTAAATCCTCACACCGATTTCAAAGCCGAAGTTTACGTATTATCAAAAGCAGAAGGTGGCCGTCACACGCCGTTCTTCAACAAATACCGTCCGCAATTCTATTTCCGTACAACAGACGTTACAGGTGAAATCACCTTAGCAGAAGGTGTTGAAATGGTTATGCCTGGTGATAACGTTACCATCACTGTAAAGCTGATCAACGCTATCGCAATGGAAAAAGGCTTACGTTTCGCTATCCGTGAAGGTGGCAGAACAGTAGGTGCCGGTCAGGTAACTGAAATATTAAAATAAGACCCCCCAACCCCCTAAAGGGGGAGCAGGAAAAGGTTAATTTTTTGCAAAGTACTTAGCTGAAAAGCTAAGTACTTTGTTAATAAAAAAAGTCCCTTTAGGAATTTAGGGTAAAATACGGGAATAGTTCAATGGTAGAATAGAGGTCTCCAAAACCTTTGATCAGGGTTCGAATCCTTGTTCCCGTGCATAATATAAATACAAAATGGCGTCAGTATCTGAATATATTAAAGAATCGTACATAGAATTGACCGAGAAGGTAACCTGGCCAACCTGGAGGGAATTATCGAGCAGCGCCGTTTTAGTACTGGTTGCGGCATTAATAATTGCCATGGTAGTTTTGGTTATGGACCAGTCTATTCATTTTGTGCTTACTAAATTTTACGATACACTAACTTAATAGTATAGCGATGAGCGATCAGTTAAAGTGGTATGTGGTACGGGCCATTAGCGGTAAAGAGAAGAAGGTAAAGCAATATATTGACGCTGAAATTAGCCGTTTAGGTATGGCGCACCTGGTTCCACAGGTTTTAATCCCAACCGAAAAATACTACCAGATGCGCGACGGAAAGAAAATTGCAAAGGAGCGCAATTTTTATCCGGGATATGTGTTAATGGAAGCAGCTTTGGATGCGGAGATTGAACACATCATCAAAAACATAAACAGCGTTATTGGCTTCTTAGGTGATAAACAGGGCAATGCCCAGCCATTGCGCCAGGCCGAAGTTAACCGTATTTTAGGTAAGGTTGACGAAATGAGTTCACAAGCTGAAACCATGAACGTGCCTTATTATATAGGCGAAGGCGTAAAAGTAATGGACGGACCGTTCAACGGCTTTAGCGGCGTGATTGAAGAAGTGAACGAAGAAAAGAAGAAACTGAAAGTTATGGTAAAGATATTCGGGCGCCGTACGCCGCTTGAATTGAATTACATGCAGGTAGAGAAAGAATAGTTTGGTGAGTTGTTGATTAAGTTGATTATGTGAATAGTTAGCTTTTCGCCAAATCCGAACGACAGAATATAAATATTAACGGGTGCTTTAATTAGTGACAATGAGGTAACAACTCGCCACTCACTTAATCAACCACTCAACTAAAATCTTAAATGTTACTTAGCTTCCACTTACTAACATTGAGTTATAATTTAAACAAGTAAAAAATGGCAAAAGAAGTCGGTGCAATGGTTAGGCTCCAGGTTAAAGGCGGCGCTGCAAATCCATCACCTCCAATTGGCCCGGCATTGGGTGCTAAAGGGGTGAATATCATGGAGTTTTGCAAGCAATTCAACGCTCGTACCCAGGACAGGGCTGGCAAAATTCTTCCTGTATTGATTACTGTTTATGTTGACAAATCATTCGAATTTATCATCAAAACCCCTCCCGTTGCTATCCAGTTATTGGAAGCTACAGGTTTAAAAGGTGGTTCGGCTGAGCCAAACCGTAAAAAAGTGGGCAGTGTAAACTGGACGCAGGTTGAAACTATAGCCAAAGAGAAAATGACTGATTTAAACGCATTTACAGTAGAATCGGCCATGAAAATGGTGGCAGGAACTGCCCGCAGCATGGGAATTACCGTATCAGGTACGGCCCCGTGGAACTAACAGAATTCGAAATGCGGAATGTTGAATGCGGAAGTTTAATTCCGAAATCGAACTTCCGAAATTCGAATTCAAAATTAATTAATTTATACAAATCAGTTTAAGACAGTGGCTAGATTAACAAAAAATCAAAAAGTGGCACTCTCCAAAATTGAGGCAAACAAATCGTATTCTTTACAGGGTGCGTCATCTTTGGTAAAGGATTTAACCAATACCAAGTTTGATTCATCAGTTGATATTGATGTACGTTTGGGTGTCGATCCGCGTAAAGCCAATCAAATGGTACGTGGTATTGCTACCTTGCCTCATGGAACCGGTAAAACTGTACGTGTGTTAGTGCTTTGTACGCCTGATAAGGAACAAGAAGCAAAAGACGCAGGTGCAGATTACGTAGGTTTGGACGATTATATTGCCAAAATTGAAGGTGGATGGACTGATGTTGATATTATCATAACTATGCCAAGCGTTATGGCGAAGGTGGGTCGTTTAGGTCGTATTTTAGGACCGCGTAACCTTATGCCAAACCCTAAATCAGGAACAGTAACTCCGGAAGTTGGAAAAGCTGTAACTGAGGTAAAAGGTGGTAAAATTGACTTCAAGGTTGATAAAACCGGTATTATCCATACCTCAATAGGAAAAGTATCTTTCCCTGCTGATAAAATTTACGAAAACGCATTAGAAGTATTGCAGGTTATTTCGAAATTAAAACCATCGGCAGCAAAAGGAACATATTTTAAGAGTATACATATCTCTTCAACCATGTCGCCTGGAATTGAAATTGACACTAAAACAGTAGCGGGGATCTAAATCATGAATAAAGAAGAAAAACACGAATTAGTGATTGCCCTTACTGAACAAATGAAAGAGTATGGTAACTTTTATATTACCGATACTTCGAATTTGACGGTTGCAAAAATCAATGACATCCGCAGGAAATGTTTCGAAAGCGACATTACCATGAAAGTAGCAAAAAATAGCTTGATTCAAAAAGCTATGGAAGCTTCTGAAGGCGACATGACACAAATGTACGATGTATTAAAAGGTTCGTCATCTATTATGTTCTCTAAATCGGCAACTGCCCCGGCAAAGCTGATTAAGCAATTACGTAAAAAAGGTGAAAAACCAATTTTAAAAGCAGCTTACATTGATTCGGCCATATTTATCGGCGACAAACAGCTGGATACTTTGATCAACTTAAAATCGAAGGAACAATTGGTTGGCGAGATCATTGGCTTATTGCAATCACCAGCGAAGAATGTTATTTCTGCACTGCAATCAGGCGGAAATATACTGGCAGGCGTTGTAAAAACATTACAAGAAAGAGGTTAACCGAACACCTTACAAGTTCGATATTAAAAACAAAAGTACAAATAAGAAAAATTTAAAATAAAATGGCGGATTTAAAAGCGTTTGCTGAACAGTTGGTAAACTTAACAGTAAAAGAAGTAAACGAATTAGCTCAGATCTTAAAAGATGAGTATGGTATTGAGCCTGCTGCTGCAGCTGTTGCTGTTGCTGCTGCTCCTGCTGGTGGCGATGATGCACCTGCTGAAGCTGCAGTACAAACTGCATTTGACGTTATCCTGAAAGAAGCAGGCGGCGCTAAATTAGCAGTTGTTAAATTAGTAAAAGACTTAACCGGCCTTGGTTTGAAAGAAGCTAAAGACTTAGTTGATGGTGCACCTAAAGAAGTAAAAACTGGTGTTACTAAAGAAGAAGCTGAATCTCTGAAAAAACAATTAGAAGAAGCCGGAGCAGTAGTTGAGGTTAAATAAGTTAACCCATACCAAATCAGCATCAGACTCCGTCCATTTTGGACGGGGTCTATTGCTGTTTATATAGTTTGGAGATTGCGGTTAGAGATTAGAGACCAGAGATTAGTGATTGGAAGAAGGTTCTTCTAATCTCCAAACTCTAACCTCCAATCTCTTAAAACCAACCTCTAATCTCTACCACAAACATCTACATCAGTTTATTAATAAACTAAAATTAAATTCCCTTGGCAAACAAAATTAATCAAAGAGTAAATTTTGCAACCAGCAGGAAAGTATTGGATTATCCCGATTTTCTTGACGTTCAGTTGCAATCTTTCCAGGAATTTTTTCAATTGGAAACTACTTCAGACAACCGCTACAAAGAAGGCTTGTTTAAAGTGTTTGCTGAAAATTTTCCTATCTCCGATTCAAGAAACATCTTCGTTTTAGAGTTTCTTGATTACTTTATTGATCCGCCGCGATATGATATACAAGAGTGTATCGAGCGCGGGTTAACTTACAGTGTGCCTTTAAAAGCCAAGCTTCGTTTATCATGTAATGATGAAGAACACGAAGATTTTGAAACAATTGTACAGGACGTGTACCTGGGAACTATCCCTTACATGACGCCTAAAGGTACATTTGTTATCAACGGCGCCGAGCGTGTAATTGTTTCGCAATTGCACCGTTCGCCTGGTGTGTTCTTCGGCCAAAGCCGTCATACAAACGGTACCAAGTTATATTCGGCCCGCGTTATCCCTTTCAAAGGATCGTGGATCGAGTTTGCTACCGACGTTAACAACGTAATGTATGCCTACATCGACCGTAAAAAGAAATTCCCTGTTACTACCTTGTTGCGTGCCATCGGGTACGACTCTGATAAGGATATATTAGAGTTATTTGAACTGGCCGACGAAATTAAAGTTAGCAAAAGCGGCCTGAAAAAATACATCGGCCGTAAACTGGCTGCAAGGGTATTAAAGAAATGGGTGGAAGACTTTGTGGACGAAGATACCGGCGAAGTTGTTTCTATTGACCGTAACGAAATCATCCTGGAGCGTGAAACCGTACTGGAAGATGACCATATTGATATGATCATTGACGCAGGCGTTAAAACCATCATCCTGAACAAGGAAGATGCATCAACCAGCGGCGATTACACCATTATATATAATACCTTACAAAAGGATACATCAAACTCCGAAAAAGAAGCGGTGGAGCATATCTACCGTCAGTTACGTAACGCTGAACCACCTGATGAGGAAACTGCACGTGGTATCATCGATCGTTTGTTCTTTTCGGATAAGAGATATGATTTGGGCGATGTGGGCCGTTACCGCATCAACCGTAAATTAAAACTGACCACTTCGGAGGAAACTAAGGTTTTAACCAAGCAGGACATTATTGCGATTGTAAAATACCTGATCAAATTAATCAACTCAAAAGCTGAGGTGGATGATATTGACCACTTATCAAACCGTCGTGTTCGTACTGTAGGTGAGCAGTTATATGCACAATTTGGTGTTGGTTTAGCACGTATGGCCCGTACAATTCGTGAGCGTATGAACATCCGTGACAACGAGGTGTTCACACCTACCGACCTGATTAATGCACGTACGCTTTCATCGGTTATCAACTCGTTCTTCGGTACTAACCAGCTATCGCAGTTTATGGACCAAACCAACCCACTGGCAGAGATCACGCACAAGCGTCGTCTGTCAGCCTTAGGGCCGGGTGGTCTGTCACGTGAGCGTGCCGGTTTCGAAGTTCGTGACGTACACTATACCCACTATGGTCGTTTGTGTACCATCGAGACTCCGGAAGGACCGAACATTGGTTTGATCTCCTCACTTTGCGTACACGCAAAAATCAACAACTTAGGCTTTATTGAAACCCCGTACAAACGGGTGGTTGAAGGTAAAGTACAGGTGCAGGAACAAGTTATTTACCTATCGGCCGAAGATGAAGACGGTAAAACAATAGGCCAGGCAAATGCCCATTATGATGATAATGGTGTTTTTGCTTTACCTAAAGTAAAAGCCCGTTTTGAAGGTGACTTCCCGATTATTGATCCGGAAAAACTGGATTTGATGGATATTGCGCCGAACCAGATTACATCAATAGCGGCATCGTTAATTCCGTTTTTGGAGCATGATGATGCTAACCGTGCGTTGATGGGTTCGAACATGCAACGCCAGGCTGTACCATTGTTGCGCCCTGAGGCGCCAATTGTAG
>JABDBM010000018.1:0-57243 GCA_013288685.1 Bacteroidota bacterium
CCGCGCGGACGGGTAACTTCGTACGGTGCTATTGCCGCTTATTTGGGCACAAAAGGTTCATCGCGGATGGTGGGCTATGCCATGCTGGCCTGTGGCAAGGCCTTGCCGCCCGTACCCGCACACCGGGTGGTTAACCGGCAGGGCTTATTAACTGCCAAGTTCCACTTCGGCGGTAATTTAATGCAGGAGTTACTGGAAAGCGAAGGCGTTACCATAATTGACGACCAGGTGCAGAATTTTAAAAGCGTATTTTGGGACCCGGCGGTAGAGTTGGCCTTGTAGTTATTATATGCGTACCCTGTTTCTTTGTGCGATGATTTAAATCGTTGGCCTTTTATTTCAAGGGCCGTGCACGATCCTTTATATAATTGCGTTATCTTGGTGAAAACCTATTTCACACCAATGAAACCATTCCTAATAACCACCCTATTGTTTGCATTGCTTTTTAAAAGTAGTACAGCGCAAACAGCACGTGTAACCGTTAACATCACACAGCCGGGAACATTTACTAACTCTCTGTTTATTTATGATGATTCTCCAAAGTCCGATCTTTTGTCAAAAGGACAAGTCAGTATAATTCCCGAAAATGGCAGGTCGGGTGCGGTTGTTATTAACCTTTCAGAACCACAGTATTTTTATATCGAATCGCCTTACTCATCGGCTAAAGGTATGTTTTACCATCCCTTTTTCCTTTCACCCGGAGATAATATTATTTTCAATATAGATTTCTCTAAAAAAGACTATGATATGGTTGTAACCGGCAAAGGCAGTGAAAACAACCAGCCGCTTATTGACCCGTTAACAAGTTTAGCATGCACCTATGCTTGTTATGGCGATACTTTACCTTATAGGGTTATTACAGCTATCAATAAACAAAACAGTATTAACAACAGCATTTTAAAAAATTATATTAAACGGTATAAAACAACCGAAGCATTTATTAAAAACGCCCGGCTCAACATGGCCTATTTTGCCCCAATGGCGTTTTATTCATTTAAAGAGAATAATAGACTTCAACTCCAAAATCATGGATACGACCATAATATCAGTAAATGGCAAAAGATTCAGGATAGCCTGTTTAAAACTATTGCGTTAAATAACGACGAAGCGCTATCCGCCTATAACTACACGATGTTTGTTGATACTTATGTTGAGCGCGAAAAGGAGCGCGGATGGGAAGAAAGCGAAAATAATCCATCCCAATTTTATCAGCAATGGTACCATACCGACACGGTAACAGGGAAAGAAATATTTAAAAATGAGCGGAAAAACCTTTTTGTAGAAAAAGTTATTGATAAATATTTTACCGGCAAAACAGCCGAATACTTGCATGCTGAAATGATTAAAGATGCCTTTTACGAAAGCAATTACCAAAATATCGGTGTAGTTTTTGAGCATTTTAAACAACAATATCCCAACAGTAAATATTCCAGCGCCTTTGCTGCACCTATTGCCGCTGTTTTAAAAAAGCAAAGCCTAACACTTAACGATCACATGATTTTTGTGCCCCAAAATGGAAGCAAACTAAATACCATTGAAGATGTGATGGCAATTACTAAAGGCAAAACCGTTTTTGTAGATATGTGGGGTACCTGGTGCGGGCCCTGCCGCGAAGAAATTGAGGCAAACAGCGCCGCGCTGGAAACTTATTTCAAAGGCAAAGACGTTGTTTTTTTGTACATAGCCAATAATGATTCGGACCACGAGGAGCAGTGGAAAAAGTTAATTGCTTATTATCAACTGGAAGGAACCCATGTTTTAGCGAATGAAAAGCTAACAGGTGATATTATGCAGAAAACCAAGTCAAGGGGCTTTCCAAGCTATTTTATCATCAAAAAAGACGGCACGTATCTGCAAACCAATACAGAACATCCGGTTAACAGACAGGCGTTGATTAAAGAGATTGAAGCAGCATTGTAGTTATCCCCACAATAAAACAACCGACATCAGAGTTATACACCTGAATTTTATCCATGTTGCTACCCTCAAAAAACAAACTCCGCCTGCTTGTGGTATTTTATAAAAGTACATTAACGTTGAGCATCGGCATCTCGGCTCTGATGGCTGCTTTTTCTGTTTTTAATATCGCCGGGATGCTACTCCTTTTTGGATTCTGTTTCCTTTCGGGAGGAACAGTAGTTACGCTGCTATACAAAGAGCTATCAAAAAAGCATGAATATTACTTTTACTACAACAAAGGTATTTCCAAATGGGCACTCGCGTTTACTTGCATTACGGGCAATTTATTAATAGGTATATCTTTGATCACTATTGCCCAATATGTCTAACATTTTAGAAGTTGACAGCGTAACCCAGCAATACGGCGACCGGCAGGTACTTACCGACATTTATTTAAAATGCCAAACCGGCGATATCATCGGCCTGCTGGGGCGTAACGGCAGCGGTAAATCAACCCTGTTAAAAATAATATTCGGCGCTACACCAGGCAATAATAAGTTTATTCGGATAGATGGCGAGGTGTACCGGCAGCCATATAAAACCGTCGGCCAAATTGGCTATCTGCCACAGCATAATTTTTTGCTAAATCATTTAACGGTATACAAAACTGTTTCATTATACCTTGCTGCCGATAAAATAGAACCTTTTTTGGATGATGCCATCATAGGCAGCCTGCAGTTTAATAAAATAAGCGCCCTTTCGGGCGGCGAGTTGCGCTACCTTGAAATTAAACTACTGTTGCATTCTAACAATAAATTTATCCTGCTGGATGAACCGTTTAATGGCGTTGCGCCTATAGTTATTGAGCAGGTTAAAGTTATGATCATTGCGCATTCGGCAACCAAAGGCATTATCCTTACCGACCACGATTACAACAACGTACTGGACGTTGCCAACCGCTATTGCCTGATGTACGATGGCGCTATAAAACACATTGAAAACAAACAGGATTTGGTAAGGTGGAACTATTTGACCGAAAGTAGTTTGGGGTAATCTATTTTTTGTCGTCGTGGATCAGGACGACAAAAGAAAAAGCCTTTCAGGTTCAAAAGAACACTATCTCAACCTTTTACTTCCTCCTCCCAAACTACATCAACTGCTTTTTCTTCTTTTGCTTCAATTACCGATTCTATATCGGCAAATAATTTACGGTCTTTTGTCAATGTGGGGGCTACGCCAAAAACTCCTATGCCGGCAACAGCAAGTATAATAAACAGTATAAGCCCGCACAATCTTATTATCTTTTTAAGACGTTTCATTGCTTTTTTTGATTGTTAAGAGAACATGACCATCCCTTCGTTAGGAAATGTGGCATGATAAATTGGATTGAATAATCAGCTATGGCTGATAAAAAAGGATGTTTATCCTAAAGTGATAATGAGGTCATCACTTGATTTTTGGTGGATAGTTTTGATATGACTCAGTAAAAATCCACGGGCACCACCTAAACGGGGGGTTGAATGATTTTTTAAGCAAATATTTGCCTGCCCGCTATGAAGTTTAATTAAATTTAAAAATGATTGCGTTGCAAATACGCTGGTTTTAACCGCGAGGTTAGATACAAGGGATACCCTATTAAAGTTTATGTACTTAACCCGCCTGGCTGGTGAATTTACCACCAGCGCGGTTTGATGCACCTCCTGCTTTACCGGGCTTTGGGCAACCGGGGCCGAAAATGTAAAAAAGCTCAACAACAAAACAATGGCAAGCATCCATTTGGCGAATGCGTTTTGATGATTGTTATACTGGTTGTTGTTCATTTGCTTCAAAAGTACGATGATTATTTTTTATATCCTGCACCTCGACAATATTATTATGTTTTGCAGGCGGACTCAAAACAACCTGTTGCAAAGTTAACAGCATTTGTTTTAACGAAACCAATGCCAATGCTTTGGCCTGCACCGATGTTGAAGGAATAATCTCCAATAGTTTAAAAACCGGGTTAAAAATCAACGGCCAATAATGCCCCGGCCCAACCACATACCACGGGCGTATAAATGTCGACGCCAAGCCCGATTCCAAAACCGCCTGCTCGCCCTGCCGCCTCACTTCCTGGTAATCGCCCATTACCTTTGTGGGAAATTGCGCTACGCTTACATACACAAAATGCTTTACAGCGGCTTGCTTAGCCGCCTCAACCGATGCTTTAAGCGATGCTAAATCAACCGAATAAAACAGCGCTTTCTTTTTCGGACCAGGGTGGCTAACGCCCAATAAATGGATAAACGTACTATTTTCCGGTATAGCATTTACAAATGATGCAGGGTTAAACGGATCGGCAATAACGGGCTGGCAGCCTTCAGGCAATTTGTTTACCGATTGTGGCCGAACCAATGCGCTTACTTCGCAACCGCCCGCTAATAGCAATGGTATCAGCCTTTTGCCCATATAACCGGTGCCGCCGGTAATAAAAACAGAATTGGTAGTCATGATCTTGAAATCCAGGTTTATTTATCATAACTAACGGACAAAATTATCCGGCGGATTTTACACCATTGATATTTTACATTTCTTTATCAATCAATCTCTTCCGCCAGTTTCCTGGTATCCTCGTCGCTGTCAAATTTTATTTCGGCTTTTATTTTATCAGAAAGCATCTTGTTTTCAATCAACAACCAAACAATATCACTTCTGTGCATTCCGCAGTTTGATTTTTCATAAAGCGCTTCCAGCGGTTCGCGACATTCCGGGGTTTTGTTTGTTTCGAATATTCTAACATAATCATGCATCAAACATTCCACAACAAATTCGTTTTTTGCTTTTTGTACGATTTCTGTTAACAGTTTGCAATCGCCTGCTTGATAATTGAACCGAAAAATACAAGTAAACAGTTCGGGTTTCTTACTCAAAGCAATTTGTTCCAAAGCAAACTGCCGGATATCATCACTTTTTAAAAAGGCTAATGCATCGAGGGCGATTTTGCCTAATTTATTCCTCGGTTTGGCATATTGTTTAGCCAATTGTAAAATGTAACTGCTATCCAACGGGTATTTGTGCCGGATAAACACGGCCAATAGTTTTTCCCGGTTTTCTGTGTCTTTTTCGATTAGAAATCGTTCTGCAATTAATGTCAGTTCATCTTCGGTCAATTTAATTTTAAGGAACCTGCGGGGTTTTCTGCTCAAAATATCCTCAATAATATCTTTATAAACAACCTTGAGGGGACTATTTATATCGCGCTCTTCCCTGTTCTTTTTTACTTCATCTGTATATTTTTTTATAAAATGGTTATCAGCACCCGCCTCGTCCAGCTCCCGAAAGACATCTATCTCAGGGTAATGTTGGTTAAAACTCCGTATTAGAGAATCATCATGCCAGGCATCATGGTTATGTTCCAGCCCACGGCCAAATGTTTCTGCAATGTATTTTAACCCCTCAATACCGTCCATTTCAATAATCTGCATGGCGCCCGCCCAGTCCGATCCGGTAATAACGTCGGTATAAAACCTATTATAAATGGCCTGCTTTGCCTGTGCATCACCTTCAAGGGAATATAGTTTCGCCAGTTCAAACAACTGAACGAGCGACCATGTATCATCCTTTTCGGCTGCTAAACCCTTCAAAATAGCATCGCGAATTTTTTCTTGTTGCCGCGATAGCAAAATAATAGGCCACAGATATTCAGCCCGGCTGCCCTCGCACTGACCGTCATACGCAAAGTTTTTTAAAGAAGCCTTAATAATATCGCTCGAAAAATCAATTTCAGGATGTTCTTTCGCCAGCAAATACGCTTCGCCGGTTCCGCGCCTGATGGAGCTTCTGAATTTTTGTTTGAGCAGGATGGTGTCCGTCATCGTTTATTCATCCCATAGGTTATCATATAAAGCAGGGCAAATTGCTCTCATACTTTCGGGTTCGTCTTCCTCCCAGGTAAATTCAATCGGCGGGTAACTTCCTTCTTTTGTAGTGAAATTTTCATTGTCGATAAAGTCGTACAGATCCCTGCCGGTTTTATGCTTAAACGCATCCAGCGCTACATACCAAAAGCTTTCAAATTCATATTCATCCAGTTCATCGTCAATTTCATTTACTAAACTATCAGGGTTTTCCTTTGCTTTATAATAAGTTTCCTTCCCGCGCGAAATTACCCAGTTCCTAAAATACTCAAAACCATCATCCGAGCAGCCGCCATTCATAATATAGGCAGCACACCACATTTCAGAATTGTAGGTATCATAAAGCAATTTATCTGTTCGCAACCGGAATCCCACCATTTCCACAGGTGTTAGTTTTCCGATTTCGTAGACTAAATATTTGGCCTGTCCCTGCTGCGTTCTTGAGCTTTTCAACGATTGCGCAACAATCTTCCAGTATAAATTCTCGTCCAGCATTTCTGCAGTTTTCTCTAATTGTGGTTCTTGGGTTGGCGGAGTTTCGTTTTCTTTTTTGTTGAATAGTTTGTCGAATAATCCCATAAAATCTGCTCAGTTTATCGTCGGAAAAATAGTTTTGTTGAATAATTATTGTTTTTTAATAGCATTTGTCGATGTAGTTTGGCCTCGTCCATCTATTAAATCTAACCAATCTTTTTTGCTCATATTCATATATTTTGTGTACAATTGTTTATACACCGTATCCGTTTCAACAATATAGAGATTTTTATAAATAGCCCCGCCTTGTTGTTCTTTGCCTAACATTACCAGATTTATCGCTTTGCCAATTTCGGCATTTTTGTAACTATTGTCTTTTAATTTCATGGCATCAATCTGCTGATCATATAGCACTAAACTACGTTCAAAATATTGTCGTGACGAAGTAGCATCGCCTTCTTTTTCACAGATAAATCCAACATTGCCATAAAGTTCGGGGCTCATTGGGCGAAGCTTTATCATTTGTTTGCCCGTCAGGACGGCATTCTTATATTGCTTTAATTCTGTTTCATACATCATTTTACTGCGATAGGCGGGAAAATAACTACTATCGATAGTTATCGCTTTTTTAAGTAAATTTATGGCTACAGTCAGGGTTTGCACTCTATTAGCGCCGAACGATTTCATCACAGTATCCGCCGCTTGTTTAGCAAGCCTCACCGCTTCTTTGTTAATTTGATGCTGTTCAGCCAACGTCGATTGGCCATTAACTCTTTGGCCGCAAGCAAACAAACCGGTAATGAATAGAACTATCAATAATCTTTTCATTGTGATAATTTAGGATAGCAATATATAAAGTTTCTTAATCAAAATTCTTTTTATCGGCACAAAACCACAATTAACCGACACCCGCTATCTTAAATTGCCAGCGTCCCATAGTTTTACATCAGTTAACAGATTTAATACCCCTGATTAATTTTTTGAACGATGGAACGGAAAAACTTTTTAAAAACATTTGCCCTGGCCGCCGTAACCGGACCAATGATAATTGATAGCTGTAAAAAAGAAAGTGTCAGCCAAAGCGGGACAAGCACCACAACCACCACCTCAACCAGCACCACCGCATCGGCCACAGGCACCTGTGTGGTTACTCCAACCGAGGAGGAGGGACCATATCCCTACCCTGGTGGTGAAATAACCGATCCGCTTAGCCGGGTAGATGTTACGGAGAGTACACAAACCGGCGTGCCGTTATCATTAACGCTTGTAGTAGTAAATACCAATGATAACTGCAACGTGGTTGAGAATGCGCGGATTGATATTTGGCATTGCAATAAGGATGGCTACTATTCCGGCTATGCAGGTCAGCCGGGGGTGCTGGGTAACAAAAGTTATGTGGGCGAAACCTGGCTGCGCGGCTATCAGCTAACAGATGCCACAGGCATTGCAAAATTTACCACCATTTATCCCGGATGGTACGGCGGTCGGGCTACACATATCCATATCGAAATTTTCATAAACAGCGTGCTGAAAAAAACCGGCCAAATGGCTTTTCCGGAAACAATATCAGACTTGGTACATGTTTCCACCCTTTACGCTGCTCACGGTATTAACACTACAAGAAACGCATCTGACAGCGTTTTTGGTGATTCTGCAACGGATTTGGCTAATGAAATGTTATCGCTAACGGGCAGTGTGGCTGCTGGATATGCGGGGACTTATACCATTGGATTGGCACTGTAAGACGAGAATCAGGAGGACAAGAAACAAGAGCCAAGAGCCAAGAACGAGGAATTACGATAAATCGTAGCAAAACTAAAAAATGCGTCCGGTTCAATTTCGGCTTGGCTTGCCCTCCTCAAAAGCTTGACTCTTGTCTCTTGATTTCTTGACTCTAAATAAAAAAACTATGTACAAAGCAAAAGTAAAATTGGTTTACAAACAGGTAATTGACGAAGCATCACCAAGCGGGTTCGAAAAGGCAATTTTCCATGCCTCGTACCAGGAGTTCTTGCTGAAATCGCAGGCATACAATCGGGATGGGAAGTTTAAAACATTCAGTAAGATAAAGGCTAATGATGGCCGCGCCAATTCGTTGCATTATAAGCTGAGTTTTTCGGTACTGCATTTTATTGCGCAACTGGACAATAAAATGCCCGTAGTGCGCGACAACCTGGGCAATAAGGTTGCTTTTGATGTAGCGAGATTTGAGCTGATAGAATCGCACGTAGATGATATTACCGTTCACAAGGTAGCCATTAACTACGAAACCGAAGTGCTAACGATGGTTGAACTAATGGGCGAGTACCTGTTGCTATCGGCCGGAAATGTTGACGGAATGGAGCCGGTTTCAACATTTATGGTGCGGATGCAGCCCAACCTTGCGGTAAGCAGTTACCAGGAAATACCGCTGCAGCAGATGATATAAAAATAAATACAATGCCCCTAAAATAACGCGACAATAAAATGTTGCAAGGTTCTTTTTCATAACTGGTGTTTTAATTATGGCGTCTGTGCAGGAGTGCACGGGCGCTTTGTTTTGTTTAGCAATTGTGCCAGGTATAATAAGTAAAACAAATAGAATGCCCCATCGGGGCTACCTTTTTGTAGAAAACACACACACAAACGATATTGCCCTGTTAAGGGCTACCCAATTAGCGAAGGGTAGCCCTTAACAGGGCAAAACTTACATTTTATTGTCGGCTACAAAGGGGTAGTCCCCTACAGGGACAAAAAAGAAAGAGATTAATATGAATATTAAATATAAACTATTAGTTACAGTCTTTATAATAGCATTTTTTATTATCATCACTAAAGCAAGCGACGCCCAAAGCCTTGGCGATCCTGTTGTCCACATCACCTTCGGATCAGGCACGGCCGCGCATGCCGCCGCTTTGCCGGCGGATTCGGGTAGCACCAGCTATACTTATACATCGGCTAATTTCCCGAACGATGGCTCTTACACCATTGAAAGCACCACCAACACCCCCGGCACCTGGTGGACAACCACCGATCATACCGGCAACCCCGGCGGTTACATGATGGTAGTAAACGCCAGCCTGTCAAAAACCGATTATTTTTATAAACGCGAGGTGGCTAACCTGTGCGGCGGTACCACGTACCAGTTTTCGGCGTGGGTGGGCAATTTGTTAAAGAGCCGGGATATTAGTCCGCCTGACATTACCTTTTCTATTGAAACCACCAGCGGCACAGTATTACAAAGTTTTGATACCGGAACCATTCCGCTGCATACCGATGCTTTTAAGTGGGTGCAATATGCGTTTAACTTTACGCTGCCTGCGGCATCATCCAACGTTATCATTAAAATGACCAACAACAGCAGTGGCGGCGCACCGGCTAATGATTTGGCATTGGATGACATCACCTTTAGTCCGTATGGCCCATCGTTGGCAGCAAGTTTCAGCTCATCGGCTGCGGTGACTTCGTTAATAGAATGTGCAGCGCAAAGCAAGCCATATACTTTAACTGTTGCGCCAGTAAGCGGTTACACCAGCCCCGCTTATCAATGGCAGGTAAATACCGGTACAGGCTGGGAGGATGTTGCGGGGCAAATATCGTTATCCTATACGGTTAATCCATCGGCTGCCGGTACTTATGAATATCGCCTGGCAAGCGCCGAAGCCAGCGTGATCAATTCAACCAGTTGCAGGGTGGTTTCCAATGTGCTTACGCTGATCATCAATACGGCCTCCACATCAAATGCCACCGCCAATACGCCCTTATGTACCGGCAATACACTCAATTTATCGGCGTCCACCGGCGACAGCTATAGCTGGGTGGGACCAAACGCCTTTACATCAAACCAACAAAACCCCTCCATAAGCAATATAACAGCAGCGGCTGCCGGTGACTATACCGCGACGGTCACCAGCGGCAACTGCTCATCATCTTCAACCGTTACTGTAAATGTGTACGACCAGGCCCTTGCCAATGCCGGGAAGGATGTAACCATTTGCGAAGGCGACAACACCACCTTAACCGCCAGCGGCGGCACCGGCTATAACTGGTCGCCAACCACCGGGCTCTCCGATCCCAACATAGCCAACCCCGTAGCCAGCCCGGCAGATACCACTACCTATATTGTAACCGTAAGCAACAGTAATGCCTGCACCTCAACCGATACCGTAATTGTAAACGTATTGAAAAAGCCAACAGCCAGCGCCAAAACCAACCTCGAAATAACCCAGGGACAATCCATTGCCCTCAACGGCAAGGCCGACGGCAGCGCCATAAAATATTACTGGACGCCCAACACTTATCTAAGCAGCGACACCGTATTGAACCCCGTAGCCACCCCGCCCGAAGATATTACTTATACACTTCACGTAACTTCAACTGCAGGCTGCGGCAACGATGCCACGGCAGATGTATTTATCCGGGTTTACAAAGCCATATCCATCCCCAACACCTTTACCCCAAACAGCGACGGTGTAAACGATACCTGGAACATCGGCGCACTAAATAGTTACCCGGAATCAACCATCCAGATATTTGACAGGTACGGCAGTTTGGTGTATAACACCACCGGCTACTCAAAAGCATGGGACGGCACTTATAACAACAAAAAAGTAGCGGCGGGAACTTATTATTATGTAATTGACTTGAAGAACGGGAAGAAGTTTGCGGGGTGGGTTTTAGTGGTAAGGTGAGGGGGTTATGGTTCATGGCTCATAGTCGGAAGTCCCATAAATGTGAAATGTTGTTATCAAACGGGGTCTAACTTTGATGTTCGCTCGTTTATTTCTTGCTGATAATATACCACGTCATCTTTTAAAGGTTTTGACAGCGGGTTTTTAGCAATAAGCTGATTTATAATATCAACGCTTTGGGCAAGGTAATCTATTGCTGAATTTATATCCTGTGTCACACTCGCAAGCCCGGAGTAGCCTGCCGCAATATCACGCTGTAATTGCTCAGAGTCCGGATTGTTTTCGCTTAGCTTTTTTGTTATCAACAAACTGTCTTTAAAATATTTTTCTGCTTCTTGTAGTTCGCCTAGCTCTTGTGCAATTTCTCCTAGATTATGGTAACTAATCGACAATTCACGCTGTGACTTTTCTGCAAACGGGTTATTTTTTATTAAATTTTTAGCTAAAGACAATGCTTTCAACCCGTATTTTCGCGCATTCTCCAGATCATGGAGTGCCTTGTTAACATTCCCTAATCTATTATAGCTAACGAAAAGAGCTCGCTGTGATGGTTCGGTAGCAGGCCTATTTTTATTTAAATTTTCTCTTATTAATAAACTCTCGTGAAAATATTTTCTTGCGTTTTGTAGTTCGCCAATGGCCAGTTCTATATCCCCTAAGCTAATGTAACTTCTTGCTAGATCCCCTTGCAGTTGCTCAGAAAAAGGATTGTTTCTTATTAATTTTTCGGTTATTTGAAGGCTATTTTGAAAATAACTTCGTGCGTTTTGCAATTCACCCAGTTCTTGTTCAATTTCTCCTAAATTGTCATAACTTAATGAAAGGTCGACCTGTAATTTTTCGGAAAATGGGTTTTTTTGGCTCAGTTTTTCCGTTATAAAGCAAGCATTTCGGAAATATTTTAGAGCACTTTGAATATCTCCCAATGCTTGTTCTATGTCTCCTAAATTATTATAACTTATAGAAACGTCGCGCTGTAACTTTTCAGATAGAGGGTTGATTTGAGATAGTTTTTTAACGATTAAGAAAGCATCCAAAAAATATTTCCGCGCATTTTGTATGTTACCCAGCTCCTGTTCAATTTCCCCTAAAGTATTGTAACTTATAGAAAGATCGCGTTGGAATTCTTCGGAAAGAGGGTTGTTTAAGCTTAGTTTTTCCCTAATTGACAAGCCAAGACGAAGATTTTTTTCTGCGCTTTGGAGTTCTCCGAGCATCTGTTCCAAATAGCCAATTTTTTCATAACCTACCGCCAGGTTACGTTGTAATTGCTCGGAACGAGGATTGTTTTTGATTAGCCTCTCTAAGATCAATAAAATCTCCTGAAAGTATTTTCGCGCATTTTGGAGTTCGCCGGACATCATCATAATTTGAGCGAGACTATCTTTGATAAGCACGGCGTTGAATTTTAATATTTCTTCGTTCACCGAATTATAACCAAGTGCCTTATCCGCGTTTAATAGTCGCTCAAGTACCTTTTCTGGATGTCCTAATTCAATTTGCCAATTGGCCAAGTTACTCAAATTAACAAACCATTGTTGGGGGTAAGCTCCGATTGAATATCTGTTTTCAATCTGTAAGTTTGCCTGTTCAAGAGTTTCAATAGCTTTTTCATAATCATGTAACAAATAATATACCTGCGCCAAATCAGCAAGAAGGCGGTGGTCTTTTAAATCAAAATGAGACGATTGATGCTCCAAAATGTCTTTTGCTTTTTCTGAAAGATCGAGTTCAGCATAGTGTTTGGCTAACGGCAATGCAATTTCGGCTGCTATCCTTTCGTGATGATAGGCCGTATCTTTTGCATCAGTTAACCGCCGTTCAAGGATGGAAATATCTGTTTGAATTTGTTCAAATCTTTCGGAACTTAAAAAAGGTTCCAATTCTTTCCGTTTTTGCAAATCCGAAATATCAGCAACTGCGACCGTTTCAAAATGCGTTGTACCATGCCTACGCTGTGAGAATAGATCAATTGCCTTATTGGCAATGACGTTCATGCTTTGCGCATCCGCCCAAAATAAAATTGGCCTGTTAAATTCCCAAAATGCTTCTCGTGCAAAATTTAAATGGATTAAATTATCAAGTCCGTTCTGTTCGTCATTTACAATTTGGTATAAGTTGGCGACAATTAATGCCTTGGCGTTTTCAAAGGCCATTTCTATCTGAGCCACCAACGGAACATCACTTTTAGGGTCTAAAAAAAGTAATTCTGTTCTAATTCTTTTGTTGGTTAGATCGGTCAATAGGCTGTTATTAATAACCCTAATCAGCCGGTAATCATCAGCCCGCGCAAAAATATACCCTCTTTGCCCTTTGCGGCTTAAAAAGGTAAGTAATTTTTGATAATTAAGCTGATAATTGTCTTCTGCGCCTTTCATGCTGGTTCCAAGTAGCCCCTGTTTATTAAAATATCTTTCACGGCGGGGTGTATATCACACCATCCCTCGCCATTGTAACTTAACACGCATAAATTTTGCCGTAACAGCATCATAATGTCCGAATTCTCTGGCTTTTTCTTTTCGTCTTTTACCACTGCGGCCATGGCCTCGTATTGTTGTTTGGCGGTAAATTTAAGCGTGCCGTTTTCGGAGTGATCCGCAATAGTAATATCGTATTCTTTTTTTAGGGTGTTGTAGGCCGTGGTAAAGCAAACCTCATCGATAGCTGCTTTGCCCTGATATTCCGCCATTTGCGATGCATCGTTGATTATAGCGAATAAATCGCGGATGACACCGCCTGTTTTTTTAATCATTTGCAGCAAAATATTTTCGGTAACAAATAATTGTTTATCCACCCTGGCATAAACAATTTCTTTAAGTACGTTAATACCTTCGCTATAGTCGCTACCGTCCTTATTAGCAATTTTCACCATCGGCAGTTCAACACTTTCAAAATACGATTTTATCAAGCCGAAAGCACTGTTATAATATAAACTTATCGGGAAAGTGTAGATTACTGTAGCCCTTAAAGACGTCAACTGATTGGCGTAGTTATAGAACACATCTTTCGCTCGCTCCAAAGGAATTTTGTCCACATCTTCAATAAAAATCACCAGGTCCTTTACCCCTTGTGCGCTAAGCTTAACACTTACCTCACTAATTAAATCATTACAATGCTGAACCAAATCGGCCAAACGTGGCTCCAAAGTCTGTTTAAGCGTTTCTTTGAACGATTTGGAGGCTTTGGCCGAACCTTTCAGGCTCAAGAAAAACTCCTTTAAATACGGAATCCCAAACTTTGCGTTTATACCTGCATTAACTTCGGCCGAAAAATGCTTTTCCTTTATTTCTTCTATTTCTTTTGTTTGGGTCCATTTTTTTATCCGTTCCAAAAATGCCGGATCTATTATCAGTTCTTTTTCACTAACATAGTCAATAAGGCGCTCCATGGTAACAATAAACAACTCAATATAGTTCATGCTCTGTGGATCCAACTCTTTCATTACCGAATAATTCAAAATGGCGTAGTCGTCTTCCAAATCGCGCTGTAAATGGTTTAATTCGGTGCTTTTGCCACATCCGCGGTAGCCCACAAATAAGATATGTGCATCCCTTTTCGATTTTGAATTTTGTTTTATTAACCGCTTTAAGTTGAATCGTGCACTTCCATCACCCCTCGCTGCATCAGTTTCACGGTAGAAATTTGCAATTTCATCTATGGTTAATGCCTCGTCTAATACAGCATTATAAATATCTTCAACCTTATGTGCTTTTTGTATAGCCATCTTTTATAAACAATGTATCGAAGTTAAATAATTTATATTCAAAAATCAGCGAAATCAACTTAATCCCCTCAAATCAGTGATACAATATTCCTCAAATAATTATCCATCACCCCCATATCTACCTTATCATTAATAAACCCAATATGCATATCGGGCCTTATAATAACCGATTTACCCTGACCCTCCTTTATCTCAAAGGCATCAAATATATGCTGGTTCTTGGCCGATGGCGGCAGGTAGAAGAAGTTGAGCATGGCTGGATAGTTTAACGTGATCCACCGGGCTAAAGCGAACAGGTCCGCTTCATCTACCTTGCCAAATACAATTAATACGAAGCCCGGTTTGCTGCACCATTCGTGCAGGTCGGTTTCGGTTTGCTTCTTTTCGTCAAATACTTTTAAATAAGGCAGCCGGTCGCCGGCTTTTATTTGGGTGGCCTGGCTTAGGTGCAAGCTAATAGCACTATCGCGATAGCTGATATTAATTTGCGACAGGCGTTTAAAAAACAGCTCGCGCAAATTTTCTTTGCTCCACACCCATTTTAATAATCCCGGTAGGGCCCATTTTTTAAAGAGGCCGGTTATCCAGTTGCGCGACAGTATGAGGTTGAAAACCCTGTCGGTTGTGTTTAACAGTTCTTTGGCAACCGGCATGCGTTCGGTGGGGTAGGTATCCAATATTTTTTCGCCGAATTGTTTATTAACTACACCGGCAAGTTTCCAGGCTAAGTTATAGGCATCTTGCAAACCAGTATTCATGCCCTGGCCGCCAACCGGGGAATGGATATGCGCCGCATCGCCAATTAAAAAACAACGCTGTTCGGCAAATTTATCGGCCATGCGGTGATGCAGGCGGTAAATAGTGAACCAATGATTTTGGATGATATTTATGTTCCGGTTGGTTATGATATTTAATGCGGGCAAAACATCGTCAATGGTTAAGTTTTCATTTTTCTCCATCCCATCAGGTATTTTGCCGATGATGCGATAGCGGTTGGGTTCCGGAAGCGGAAAAAAACCAGCGAAGCCGCTTTTAGCCATAAATAGTTGGACCGTTTTATCTCCCAGTTCCGGGTTGTTCAGTTCCACATCGGCTAAGTAAAACTCATGAGGATAGGTATCGCCACTAAAGGGGATGTTTAATTGTTTACGAACAATACTATGCGCACCATCTGCGCCGATGATCCAATCGCAGGTGATGGTTACGTTGCTGCTTTTGGCGGTTTGCAGTTTGGCATAGGTTTTTTGCCCGTTCTTTTTTATACTGGTTAAAGTAGTTTGCCAATAAACAGGGCAGCAGTTGAGCGTTAAAAAATCGAGCAGCAGCCGTTCGTTTTTACTTTGCTGATAAAGATGTACAAAAGGAAAGGCAGTTTGTCCCTCGCCAACATTATTAAACGATAGCGAGGCAACAGTTTTTCCATCCTCATTTAACGAAATACCTTCGGCGTGTTTGCCACCCTCCAATATACGATCAATGAGCCCCATTTGCCGGTATATTTCCAATGACCGGGCTTGTACAGCAAGGGCTTTTGATTGATCAGTTGGCCCTTGCTTACTATCAATAATTATAGGTATTACACCGTTCCGAAGCAATTGTGCCGCCATCATCAGTCCCGATGGACCTGCGCCAACTATCAAAACCTGGGCATCTGTTTCGGTAAGCGTCATTTATCACCTGTGGAAAAGTAAAAAAATAGTGGGCCGTTTATGCAGCTCTGGTACCTTTTTTTGCCAGTCGGCGATGGTTTTGGTTTGTACAAATTCATTTGGCCCAGTAAGCTCTGTTGCAATACATAAACGCGTTTTGGGGTTCGCAGTTTTTAATATTTCTTCCAGCATGGGGTTGTTGCGAAACGGCGTTTCAATAAACAGCTGCGTTTGCTTATTGCGTTCGGCCAGGCCCTCCAATTCTTTTATTTTTTTGCTGCGTTCTATTTTATCAATCGGCAGGTAGCCATGAAAGGTAAAGCTTTGTCCGTTAAAGCCCGATGCCATCAGCGCAAGCAAAATAGAACTCGGGCCAACCAATGGCACTACTTTTATGCCCATTCGGTGCGCTTTCTCCACAATTTCGGCACCCGGGTCGGCAATGCCGGGGCAGCCGGCTTCACTCATCAGGCCAACGTTGTTACCGGCTTGCAGTCCTTTAAAGAATTCGGCGGTGCCGGTTTCGCGGGTATGTTTGCCATAATCGTGTATCAGTAGTTCGCTTTGCGGAGTTTTCAGTCCGGCTTCTTTTAAAAAGCGGCGGGCGGTTTTTTCGTTCTCCACAATATATTCGTTGATACTATTGATGGTATCAACCAGGTAGGGCGTAAATGATTTGGCAGCGGCCTCATCGGCAAGCGGCACAGGTATTAAAAAAAGTGTTCCAAACGGCATTTTGCAAAGTTGCTGTTTTTTGTTTAATTTAAGGGCATTGGAATATTGGATGTGGTGATGTTTGTTATTTAACCACAGAGTTCACAGAGGATGCACAGAGTTCGCCAAGGAAAAAAGAAATCAATTAATAAATCCTAAGCAAATCTGATATCCAAATAATATTAAAAACTCCGCGTACTCCGCGCATCCTCTGTGAACTCTGTGGTAAAACTTGAACTAATAATAATTCGTAGCACATGAAGGAATTAAGCAAAAACTGGTTTATTGAGGGATCTATTGATTTTGAGTATAAAAAGTACATCCTGCTTGATTATTTGCAGGAAATTAACCGCCATTTTGATAAAAGTCGGCTGTACCCCAACCTAACCGACCTGATATTTCATTACAACAACCTGCTGTTTTTCAAAAAAAATAAAACAATGCTGCAGCAGGCCTTTCCGCAACGTTTAACCAAGGCCGATATTGAGGCAGTGCAACTTACTTATCAAAAAATTGTGGATGATGATGCCTCGATGAAAGAGATTGAGCAAATTATTAGCTACGCCATGCAAAAAATGGACCCCGCCATACAAACCGGCAAGGAGATTTACGACTTTGTGGAAAGCCGCCTGAATATCGATCCGGTGGGAATTGTACCGCTACTGCCCTATCACGGTTATTTTTCCCTGCGCAACGGCACACAGCGTACCAATTTCGTTTACGAATTCCAGATAACGCTTTTTGAAAACAAAGATGATAAATACCGTGGCATTAACATCAGTTTTTTAGAAACTTACGAGGAAACTATCACCAAAACGCCCGAAGCGGTTAAACTCGACCTGATACGGCGCAACAAACACCTGCCCAACCCGGCGGTTTATTATGTACAAAGCGACATTACCTTTCCGCTGGAGCAAACGTTGTTGCCGGTGGCCAAGCGGAGTTTGGTGAAATATATTTCGAAGGCAGCATAGTTTTTGAATTACGATTTCAGATTTACGAGTTACGATTTGTCCCTTGTATATTAAATCTAAAATCGTAATTCGTAAATCTGAAATAAAAATTACGGGTTTCCCAACACCAACCCATTCTCGGGTACCCATTTATCGTATTCAATAGTGGTGGCTACACCCTGTGCATAGGCCCTGCCGCGTAGTTTTTCAACCAGGTGCAGTGCGCCGTCGATGCCCGCCGATATTCCGGCAGTGGTAATAACACGGCCATTGTCAACAAAGCGGGTATTGGGTAAAACTTTGGTTTTAGGGTAAGCTTTGGTTAAATCGTCAATAGCTGTGTGAAATGTAGTTGCGGTAAGGCCATCCAAAATGCCTGTTTTACCTAATATAAAGGCGCCTGTACAAACGGACATTACATATTGGTCTTTATCGGTTTGCTTTTTTATCCATGCCATTACTTCGGGGTCATCAACTGTCGGTTCGGTGGGGCCACCAAAAACTACCAGTATATCGCTCGGAGGGGCATCCTGTATGGTATAATCGGGTGTTATAAACAATACGGTTTTCGAGGTGAGCGGTTTATAGGTTTTGGAAACTGTAATTACGTTAAAACCGGCAGTGGCAAATACTTCAAGCGGGCCGGCAAAATCAAGTACTTCAACACCTTCCTGTAAATAAAAGGCAATGGTGACGGGTTTTGCCGCAAGTCGCTTTTTAAATTCCGTTAATGTAGTTTTTTCTAATACCATGCCACAATGCGGGCATTTGCCGGGTTTGTCAAACATCAATTGGTCGCAACTGCCATTACAGGGGCCGCAAACGTATACGATGGAATCTTTTTCGGCGGCTGGCTGGGCGAAGGTGAAATGGCTTCCCAATAAAATAAGCAATAAGATAAGGTAAATCTTTTTCATGGTGGTTTTTAGATAGTTAGAGTGAGGATACCGCGGTTAGTTACAAAAAAGTTCATAGTTCATGGCAGCTGCAAATGGTTGACCTCGTCAACTTCGGCTATGAACTATGAACTATGAGCAATAAACTATGAACCAATTTTCTAACACCCCCTGCCCCTCTCAAGAGGGAAACCCCGCGCGCAACCATTGGATGGCGGCTTCCCGCCATGAACCATCAACCATGAACTACACCAGCTTTGCCAACGCTTCTTTTATCCTTGGTATCAACTCCACAATATCCTGTAAAGTACTTGCGCCTACAGATACCCTGAACCAGTTGATTTCGTCGCCGGTGCCAAATGCCGAGAAGGGTACAAAAGCAACCTTCGCTTCTTTTATCAAATAAAAATTAATATCAGCCGATGTTTTGAGCACTGTACCATCAGGCGTAGTTTTGCCTGCGTAGTCAATTTTTATGGTGAGGTAAATAGCTCCCATTGGCTCTATGGCATCCACACTAAACCCTTCGGACTTTAATTGCTTAAAACCTTCATAAAGGGTGGTTAAGCTTTTTTGGATATTGCCTTTTAACTCCCCCAAATACCCATTTACCAAGTCATCCTGCTTTAAAAATTTGGCCATGGCTACCTGTTCGGCTTTAGGAGCCCAGGCGCCCATGTGGCCAACTATGGCTTTCATGTGGTTTATCACCTCAGCCGGACCAAAGCCCCAACCAACGCGAACACCCGTAGCGGCAAAACATTTAGATGCGCCGTCCACAAAAATGGTGACATCTTTTAATTCGGGACGCAGGGTAACCGGGTTATAGTGCTGATGTACGCCAAAAGTTAATTGAGAGTAAATTTGGTCGTACAGTATATACAATGGTTTTTCACCTGCCTTGCGTGTTTTGTTTTCAGCAATTACCAGGTCGCAAATTTCTTCCAGGTCCTTTTTGGTGAACATGGTGCCGGTTGGGTTAAGTGGCGAGCATAGCGCCAGCAGGGCCGCTCCTTTAATATGCGGGGCCAGTTCATCGGCTGTTGGCATAAAATTATTTTCGGGGCGAACCGGCACAATTACTGCCTCGGCGCCGGTAAGGTCGCAATAGTGGTTGTTGTTCCATGAAGGTGCAGGGAAAACTACCTTATCACCGGGATCAACCACGGCCAAATAGATAGAATATATAAGCGGGCGCGAGCCGCCGGAAATTAAGATCTGGTTAGCAGCATATTCCAAACCGAACCGGCTTTTCAGGAAACCTGAAACACTTTCGCGCAGGTTCAACATCCCATCAGCAGGCGGGTAATTGGTTTGATTTTCGGCATAAGCGTCAACAATAGCTTGTTTTAACCCTGCGGGGATTGGGTATATATTGGAATCAAAATCGCCAATAGTTAAATTGGCAATGTTTTGTCCCTGGCGTTTAAGTTCGTTTATTTCGCCTGCAATTTTTATAATTTCAGAACCATGCAGGTTTTGGGCTAATATGGAAACACTCATGCTGATGTGGTTTGTTAGAGGTGCAAAGGTAGGTTTTTGAGGTGAAAGGATAAAGGCTAAAGGTAAAAGGTTTTTGAAATACCCCACGCCTCCCCCCAGCCCCTCTCCGTTGGAGAGGGGCTTTTACTTTCCGTCCTTCGGACTTTCCGGACTTTCGGAGTCCCTCTTGTTTCTTTCCGCATAAGTTTCTAAGTTTGCGCCTCAATAATACAGAGTTATGTCAAAGGCATCCGAAATAAAAAATGGGAACATCCTGCGCTTCAATGGCGAACTGTTGCAGGTAGAGGAATTTTTACACCGTACACCGGGTAATTTGCGCGCTTTTTACCAGGCCCGCATGCGTAATGTTAAATCGGGGAAATTGGTTGAATACCGTTTCCGTACCGATGAGGATGTGACCATAGCACGCGTTGAAACCAGTGATTATCAATATTTATACGAAGATGGCGACTCGCTGGTAGTAATGGACAATACTACTTACGATCAGCATAACGTACCTAAAGCACTGTTTGGCCCGGCTGTAAAATTCCTGAAAGAAGGCATGAACGTAATTGTTGCCTTTGAAAGTGATGAGCCGATCATGGGTTCAATCCCGGGTTCGGCCGAGTTGGAAATTACTTATACTGAGCCAGCTGTAAAAGGCGATACCTCAACCGGCGCAATGAAAAATGCAACAGTTGAAACCGGTGCCGAAATAAAAGTGCCATTGTTTATTAATATAGGCGATAAGGTGAAAGTGGATACTGCTACCGGCGCATACGTAGAGCGTGTGAAGGGATAACTCCCCCGGCCCCCCCTGAAGGGGGAGTCGCGCGGCGTATATTTTTCGCATGTTGCCCGTGCTGTGATAGGGAGTAAAAAATATAATCCCAATAATTTCTTTTCCAAATAAAATCCCTTAATTTCAACGGATAAACTTGAAATTAAGGGATTTGTTGTTTTATACTTCTGAACGGCATTTACCAACACCAATTAAATCTGATATCCTGAATGAAACCCTCAATTGTAGTAGTGGGCAGTTCGAACACCGATATGGTGGTTAAGGCTGATTATTTACCCCGTCCCGGCGAAACCATTTTAGGTGGCACTTTTATTATGAATGCCGGCGGCAAGGGCGCCAACCAGGCGGTTGCTGCGGCGCGGCTGGGCGGCAACGTTACCTTTGTGGTTAAAACTGGTGATGATATTTTCGGACAGTCGGCTGTTAAGCTGTTCGGTGCTGAAGGTATTGATACCAGTTGCGCCGTTGCCGACCCTACCCTACCCTCGGGTGTAGCATTAATTGCAGTTGATGCCAATGGCGAAAATAGCATAGTAGTTGCGTCAGGAGCAAATGCCGCATTACGGCCGGCTGACCTGCAAAATGCGGCCCCAAAAATTGAAAAAGCCGCCTTGTTATTGGTACAACTGGAAATTCCGCTGATAACCGTTGAATACGCCATAAACCTGGCCGCAAAAAATAAAATAAAAGTAGTGCTTAACCCTGCCCCTGCATTGATGCTTACCGACGAGTTACTGGCAAAAGTATCTATCATTACTCCCAACAAAACAGAAGCCGAACTACTAAGTGGCATAAAGGTTACCAGCCTGAAAACTGCGGAACTGGCGGCCAAAGCAATTGCAGCCAAAGGCGTAGAAACGGTGATTGTTACCTTAGGTGCACAGGGCGCATTGGTGCACCATAATAACGAATGCAAATTATACCCTGCGCCGCTTTGCAAAGCAGTGGATACCACTGCGGCAGGTGATGTTTTTAACGGCGCGCTGGCAGTGGCCTTATCCGAAGGTAAGGAAATAGCCGGGGCAGTAACTTTTGCCTGCCAGGCAGCGGCCCTGTCGGTTTGTAAGCTTGGGGCGCAGTCGTCAGCACCGTACAGGGTTGAGCTGGATGCGGCGCTTATGGCAGCTGGGGTGAATTAACTGAGACGCAAGAAGTCGAGAAACAAGAAGCAAGAGTGGAGAATTTTTATCCTGATTCCTGGTTCTTCTTGTCTCTTGCATCTTGATTTCTTGCTTCTAATTGAATATAATCCTTAATCCTAAAGCTATGTTCATCATTTCAACCTATCCTGTTGCGGTTATCTTCTGCATCATTACTATGCTTTGCTGGGGCTCGTGGGCCAATACCCAAAAAATTGCCGGTAAAAGCTGGCGGTTCGAGTTGTTTTACTGGGACTATGTAATTGGCGTGGTACTTTTCTCACTTTTATCGGCATTAACGCTCGGCAGCCATGGCGAGGGCGGCCGCAGTTTTATAACCGATTTAAAACAGGCTGATACAGATAACATTATCAAAGCTATTATAGGCGGTATTATATTTAATGCCGCCAATATCCTGCTATCGGCCGCGATATCTATCGCGGGCATGGCTGTCGCCTTCCCGGTGGGCATTGGTATTGCGTTGGTGTTGGGGGTAATTGTAAATTATTTCACCGCCCCGCAGGGCAATATCGAATATATTATCATCGGTATCATCTTAATTATGGCGGCTATCATTACCAATGCCATCGCCTATAAAAAAGCAAACCGCGTTGAAAAGAAGCTATCCTTTAAAGGTTTGCTGATATCGGTTTTGGCAGGTTTGCTGATGTCGTTATTCTATAGATTTATTGCATCGTCAATGGATTTGTCAAACTTTCAGCATCCCGCCATCGGCAAAATGACACCTTATACTGCTGTGTTTGTTTTTTCTATCGGGATATTGTTGAGTAATTTTATTTTTAACAGCGTCCTTATTTATAAACCCTTTGATGGTGCGCCAACCAATTACGCGGCCTATTTTAAAGGCAAGTTTCCGGTACATTTAACCGGCATACTCGGCGGCATTATCTGGGGTATTGGTAATTCCTTTAACCTGATAGCGGCGGGCAAGGCCGGCCCGGCAATATCTTACGGACTTGGCCAGGGCGCTACCATGGTGGCCGCCTTTTGGGGTGTTTTTATCTGGAAGGAATTTAAACAAAAAGGAGCCGGAACAGGCGGATTGATAACTGCTATGTTTGTATTGTTTATAGCTGGGTTGGGGATGCTGATTTATTCGGGAATATAGTTCGGATTTGGGATTTCGGATTTATGATAGGATAGTTCAACAATAACCACTGAGGTCACAAAGGGAAAAACACAAAGAGCACAAAGTTTTTTTCATCTCAGAGCCCTTTGTGAAATCTTTGTGACCTTTGTGGTAAAAATTCACCGCCATGCTTAATTTTAAGATGAAGAAAATAGTATACTTATCCATTATCGCTTCGTTTGTTGTTCATACAACCTTATATGCTCAACAGATCAGGTTGCAGGGCGCCACCGGCGAGATGATTGCCGGGCCGGTAAATCCATCGCAACAAAAACACTGGTTGGATACCTTAAAACAATGGCGCATCACCGAGCGCAAGAAGCTTCACTATAGCGACAAAGAATACCATCGCCCCCAGCTGAGCTGGATAAAATCCACTTTTATTTATGCCCAAATGATGGCGCACGACCGGTATTTTTACGACCCCGTCAGCGGAAAATACACCGTTAACCGTTACCTGGATGATTTGGAAAAACGCTACGGAGGTTTGGATGCGGTGCTGATATGGCCCACCTACCCCAACATCGGCGTTGATAACCGCAACCAGTTTAATTTAGTGGCCGATATGCCCGGCGGCAAAGAAGGCGTTAAGCAAATGATCAAAGATTTTCATAAGCGTGGTGTGAAAGTCTTTTTCCCCATTATGATATGGGACCATGGGACACGGAAGCCTCAATTATCCATACCTAAAACCATCGTTGCCGAAATGAAAGAACTGGGCGCTGATGGCCTGAATGGCGACACCATGACGGGCGTTACCAAAGATTTTGAGGATGCTTACATCGCCAATAACTACCCGCTGGCCCTGCAACCCGAGGTAAATATAAAAGACCTTAAAATGGTGGAATGGAACACCATGAGCTGGGGCTATTACTGGATAAAATGGGGTTCGGATAGTTTTGGCTATACACCCGGCGTATCGCTTTATAAATGGCTGGAACCGCGCCACCAGGTACATATTACCGACCGCTGGGCCATCAACAAAACCGAGGACCTGCAATATGCCTTTTTTAATGGTGTGGGCTATAACAGCTGGGAAAACGTTTGGGGAATATGGAACCAGGTACCCGACCGCTATGCCGAAGTTATCCGCCGGATTAGGATGATCCATCAGCAATTCCCGGATGTTTGGACCAGCACCGGCTGGGAGCCGCATTTCCCGGTTAAACAAAAAGGGGTATTTGCCTCAAAATTTCCGGGGAGCAGTGAGACGGTTTATACGCTGATCAATCGCGATAGCACTGAAAAAACAGGGGTTCAGCTGGTACTTCCTTATAAAAAAGAAGTGAATTATTTTGATGCATGGAATGGTGTTCAACTGCATCCTAAACGCGACGGAAATAAAATAAGCCTTTCGTTTACCATTGAGGGCAATGGCTATGGCGCGGTAGTTGAGCGGAATACCCGTCTATATCCCGTTGAGGTGGATATGTTTTTAAATGCAATGAAAAATCGCGCTCAAGCGCCTATAAACAGTTTGCCGGTAAACTGGAAACCACTGAATCAATACCTGACGCCGTTTGATAAAACCAAAAAGGTTAAAACCGCGCCCGAGGGTATGGCGTTGATACCGGCGACCGCCAACTATAATTTCCAAACTGAGGGGGTAATGATAGAAGGAGATGAGTTGCCGGCCGCAATAGGCGTGCAATATCCCTGGGAAAACCATCCCCAACGGAAACATCAAAAAACAATCCATATTGATTCTTTTTTTATTGATAAATATCCGGTAACCAATAAACAGTTTAAACTTTTTATGGATGCCACGCATTATAAACCTGCGGATAGTCACAATTTTTTAAAGGATTGGGAAAACGGCACTTACCGTGGAGGCTGGGATAACAAGCCGGTTACCTGGGTTTCTTTAGAAGATGCGCGCGCGTACGCCACCTGGGCAGGCAAACGGTTGCCACACGAATGGGAATGGCAATATGCGGCACAAGATACTGATGGTCGCCTATACCCCTGGGGCAAAAACCGCGATACCACGCTGATGCCGCCTGCGGATAACACCCGCAATATGCGTGCACCCGCCAATGTAAATACTTACCCGAATGCTGCAAGTCCGTTTGGTGTAATGGATTTAACCGGCAACGTATGGCAATGGACCGACGAATATACCGACGACCATACCCGTTCGGCTGTTTTAAAAGGCGGAAGTTACTATCATGCCCAAACATCAGGCTGGTATTTTCCGCAGGCGCAGGAAGTGAATAAACAGGCTAAATATCTGTTAATGTCACCGGGGATGGACAGGTCGGCGGCTATCGGGTTTCGGTGTGTGGTGGATAGTGATTAGAGGTTAGTTGATTAGAAGTGGGGTAAAACTTACGAAGTTTTGTAACGGCGAAGCCCTCAACGAGGCCTATAAAAACAAAACAATCCCGAGTTAAACTTCGTAAGTTTGGCGGTAAATTGCCTTATGAATTTTCCCAACGATAAAATAGAACTAATAAAAGGCGACATCACCAAAGTAAAGTTTGATGCCATTGTAAACGCTGCCAATTCATCATTATTAGGTGGCGGTGGAGTTGATGGCGCCATACATCGGGCAGGCGGTGCGGTTATTTTGGAAGAGTGCCGTAAAATTGTGGCTCGTCAGGGTGGCTGTAAAACCGGACAGGCGGCAATCACTACGGCGGGTAATTTGCCTGCAAAATTTGTTGTCCATACCGTTGGCCCCATTTGGAACGGCAAAACCGCCGATGCTCAAAAATTGGCAGATTGTTATCGTAATTCCTTACAACTGGCGGTTGACAACGATTGCAAAACCATCGCTTTCCCCAATATCAGTACAGGTGTTTATCGTTTCCCGAAACCGGAGGCTGCCGAAATAGCGGTACGAACGGTTACAGAGTTTTTAGCGGCGACTGATAAAATTGAGAAGGTGATTTTTGTTTGTTTTGATGATGAGAATTATGGGTTGTATCAAAACAAATTAACCCAGGTGTGCACGCTTGTGGTCGACTAATAGTGAGCAGCTTTATTGGGCTTCACCCAAGCTTGAGTGCGTAAATTTAGTTGCTTGAACGGACGGGGTTACGGCTATAAAACAGCTTCCCTTGAAGTATAAATAATCGGTTCGCCCAACTCGGCTTCTAAACGGGCTATGGTTTTGAGCGTTAAATTGTGGTTGCCTTTTAGCCATTTATTAATCTCCGAAGGCTTCTTTTTCATTTTCTCAGCTAAATCTTTCTGCGTGTAGCCCCTGGCTTTTAGCAGTTCATTTATCCGTAAAACAATGTCGGTATACTGGCGGACAAAAATTCTCACCTCCTCAGGAGTTTCCGCTTGTATCCTTTCAGCAACTTTGCTTCTCATATCATTTGTATTTAAAGGAAAATTTCTTCATCCCTATTATCTGACAATATTCTCCGCTGTTTATTATCAATAATGATTTCTTTAGTTCTTAATGCATCTTCTATTCGCTTTGCAAATTGACATGCTTCGATCCATTTTATATAAAGTTCTTTGCTCCCCTGATTTGTTTGTGCTGATTTCACGCCACCATTAAATAAAACTACCAGGTCGCTTCGGTTATTTATTCGTAGCGCGTATAACCGCAGCGGAAAGTTGGGGTATAGAAAAACAACACCACTTACATTTACATTGCCTTTGTTTGGTAATCCAACAACTTCGTTTTCAAATCGGTTAAATAAAGCATCAATAGCACCGTGATCTTCTCCAATACTATCCAAAACAAAACTCAAAAGTTGCTGAGTTGATTTTTTGAATTCGGGATTTGCATCGTATTTATTAAAGAACTTGTCTGTTTCGTTTTCTATAGAATCCTCCCAACGCACCGTATAAAATGTGCATTTGCTGGCTTCATCGTCCCATATTTCCAAAGCAAATATATTCACTTATAAGTTAATTTGCAAATTCAGATTATTTATCTTCAATTCATTCTCCATTATCCAAAATGAAAGCTTTTTTGGCAATCATATTAACGCCCACTGCAATCAAAATCACCAAAATACACCCTATCGCGTTAAGCCATAAATAAGCCACTACCTCAAAATAGCCTAACACACAAATAACTATTTCGGTGATAACAGCAGCTATAAATACTGCGTTTCCGCGGATGTTTTTGAGATAAAAGGCTACTACAAACACGCCTAATATCACCCCATAAATGTACGATCCTAATTTATTTACAAACTCAAGCAGGTTACCTACTTTACTGGCGTAAAGCGCCATTAGTACACATACCAGTCCCCAAAAAATGGTAGCTATGCGCGAGGCAGTGACGTAGTTTTTATCGGAAGCTGTACGATTAATTAAACGTTTGTAAATATCAACCACACTGGTGGATGCAAGTGAGTTTAGGGCGCTGGCAGTTGAGCCCATAGAGGCCAGGAAAATAATGGCGACCAACAAGCCGATCAACCCGCGCGGTAAATATTGGGTTACAAAAGTGAGAAACACATAATTGGTATCATCTTCGTTGGCTTTGGCGTTATTTTTTTTCATGATGCCGATGGCCTGCTTGCGGATGTCCGTCGCCTGTTTATCCGCCAGTTTTAACGCTGTTTGCGCCTGGTTTATTTGTACTGTATTTTTGCTGTCGAAAGCTTTGACCAGGTCATTCGCCTTATTTTTTCGAGCTTCAAATACTGCGGTATATTGGTCTTCCAGCTTGTTGTATTGGCCAGCATAGGGGCTTTGTTTTACCTGTCTTACTTCGTACTGGTTAAAAAACATGGGCGGCCTGTTAAACTGATAAAAAGCGAAAACCAATATCCCGATAAGGAGGATCAGGAACTGCATAGGCACTTTCACCAAGCCGTTCATAATTAACCCGAGCCTGCTTTGCCCGACGGAGCTGCCGGTTAAATATCGTCCTACCTGGCTTTGGTCGGTACCGAAGTACGATAATTGCAAAAAGAAACCGCCTATAACCCCGCTCCAAATATTGTAGCGATTGCTGGGGTCAAATTTCCAATCTATCACGTTCATTTTACCCAATTTGCCGGCCAGTTTAACAGCGTGACCAAAGCCTACACCATCAGGCAATAGTTTTACCACCAGCACTCCTGCAAAAAACATTCCCGAAAAAATGATGCTCATTTGCAACAGTTGTGTGTACGAAACGGCCCTGGTACCTCCGTAAACGGTATAAAATATCACCAGGCCGCCAATAAACAACGTAGTATAAACCGTGTTGATATTTAATATAGTTGATAAAATGATGGAAGGCGCATAAATGGTAATTCCTGTAGAAAGGCCGCGTTGAATCAAAAACAAAAAGGCGGTAAGCGCACGGGTTTTTAAATCAAATCGTTGCTCCAAAAACTCGTAGGCAGTATAAACTTTAAGGCGATGAAATATGGGGACGAAAGTTACGCAAAGCACAATCATGGCCAGCGGCAGGCCCAGGTAAAACTGCACAAAGCGCATCCCATCAGAATAAGCCTGACCGGGTGCGGATAAAAAAGTGATGGCGCTGGCTTGCGTAGCCATCACCGAAAGACCAACATGATACCAGGGCAGCGAACGGCCACCCATTAGGTAATGGTCGATATTTTTACTGCTGCCACTTTTCCATACACCGTAAATTACGATAACGAGCAGCGTAACGCACAGAACGATCCAGTCGGTTAAGCTCATTCAAATGCAAGGGTAATGAGCCAGAATATAAAAATAAGAAAAACCAGCCATGCGATAACAATACCGTAAAACTGGTTCCAGGTGCGTATAAACGAGGGTAGTTCAGGATCAGAAGTCTCCATGGCCTTTTACAACTGTGGCCCTGAAAAACGCTGCGAAACATAAACCTACTATGCCTAAAATGGGTACCCACCAAAGGCTGCTTTCTAATATCAGGCCAATAAACATACCGCCAAATAAACCGGCAAGGTAATAAATGGTATCGGCGCTTATTTCTTTTTCTTCTTCCTGGTGATGATGTTGTGTCATGATGCTATGTAAGTGATGATGCAAATATATAAATATAGATGCAAGAGTTAAAAATGAAGCGGTAAGAAAATTCTTGCAAGGCAAAATTTCTTGTGGAAACAGAAAATAGTGATTTGTCATCCTAAGCGCGAGCGAAGGATCTTCTCCGATATGAGTTGCGAACTATGCATTAGCAGTTATGCATGACGTTCAACATATTTCAGAAGATCCTTCACGTTGTTCAGTATGACAAAAGAAAAAAACGTGCCACTTCTACTTAAAGCTGCAATCGGGCAAATGATCATTCACCATACCGGTTGCCTGCATGTGCGCATAACAAATAGTGGTGCCAAAAAACTTAAAGCCGCGTTTTTTCATATCCTTGCTAATGGCATCGGATATGGGTGTACTGGCGGGTATGCTGGTGGTATAATTAACTATCGGTTTGCCATCGGGCATAAAACTATACAGGTATTTATCAAACGAACCAAACTCTTTTTGTACCTCAATAAACAGCTTCGCATTGTTAATAGCCGCCAGTATTTTTAAGCGGTTGCGGATAATGCCGGCATCATTCATTAAACGGTCAATATCATCCTGGTTAAAAGCGGCTACTTTCTCTACATCAAAATCGGCGAATGCTTTTCGGTAACCTTCGCGACGGCGTAATATGGTTATCCAACTTAGGCCAGCTTGCGCCGATTCAAGTATCAGAAATTCGAACAGGATTTTGTCGTCATGTACTTCCTTGCCCCATTCGTTATCGTGGTATTTTATGTATAGCTCGTCGGTTCCCGGCCAATGGCATCGTTTTAATTCCGCTGTCTGCATTTCGTTTTTTGATAAAGTAAATTAAAATTATTAGCGCAAGCTGTTCTATCAACTGGCAACACCATTCAACTCGTCCCAATACTCCACAGCTCTTCTATAATGCGGTATTACTATCGATCCGCCAACTAAATTGGCTATCATAAACACCTCGTTCATCTCATCGTGGTTAACACCAGCTTCATGGCATTTACCCAAATGATATTTTATACAATCGTCGCAACGAAGCACCATGCTGGCTACAAGGCCCAGCATTTCTTTGGTTTTTACATCAAGAGCCCCATCGGCATAAGTGGTGGTATCCAGCGCAAAAAAGCGTTTAATATTGGTATTGGCGGTTTCCATAATCCTGCCATTCATTTTGGTACGATAGGATTCAAATTCTTCTACAAGAGACATATTATTTTGATTTCGGATTTCGAATTGTTTAAATTCGAATTTTGGATTTATTTTGATTTGCGCAATTTATAGATAATGTTCAAATATTTTTCCATTTTAAAGTCATCACCTATTGGTTAATCAAATTCAAAATTCTTAATTTCACAAGTCAATAAATCCCATCCCGATAGCTATCGGGACGAACATCCCAAATCCGAAATCAAAATGGAAAGCCTGTCGCCCAATATTTTTGTAAATAATATGAGTGAAACTATTGAGTTTTATCAATCAATAGGTTTCTCGGTTGTTATGACGGTACCCGAAGCCGGCAACGATTTTGTTTGGGCCATGATGATCAATGGCAATGTGACCTTTATGTTTCAAACTTTTGTAAGTCTGGGCGAGGAACTGCCGGAAATTAGTCGTCACAACGGCGCGTCACTGTTATTCTACATAAAACTACCCAAAATCAGGGAATTTTTTGAGCTGATAAAAGACAAGGTTACCGTGTTTAAAGGCCTTGATAAAACGTTTTACGGAGCAACGGAATTTTCTATACTGGACAATAACCACTACGTGCTGACTTTTGCGGAGGACGAGGAATGATCACATTTATCCGTGCCGACCATTTTCATGTGTGCGTACCCGAAGAGCGGCTGGAAGAAGCCAGGGCTTTTTATGCTAATATAATTGGCTTGCAGCCCGTTTACAGGCCCGATGTATTTGGCGCGCCGGGATATTGGTTTGATATTGGTAATGTTCAATTGCATGTCGGGGTTGAACCATCGTTACCCCGCTCCATTCGGCATACCGCGCTCCAAATTACTGATATTGAAGCGGCAAAGAAACATTTACAAAAGCATAACGTAGAAATAGTGGATGAGCCGCCAATTCCGGGACGTACCAGGTTTTCCTTTGTCGACCCATTTGGTAACCGGATGGAATTGCTGCAATACGATTTAACATAACAACAAAAAACATAGCTTATGAAATTCATTTCGCCCAGGGTACACGCATTTATCGATCTGCTGGTAGTTGTATTTCTGTTTGCATCGCCAACCGTTTTTGGCTTCACCGGTACGCTGGCTATGTTCACTTATGTGCTGGGTATCATCCATCTGCTGCTTACCCTGTTAACGGATTTTAGCATGGGTGTTGTAAAAATTATCCCCCTGCCCATACATGGTGTTATTGAATTTGTGGTAGGCGTAGTATTAATTGCCTTAGCCTATACCCTTTTTAAAAACTATCCGGATGGCACACTTTACTATGTTATTTTTGGCACCATAGTATTGCTAACCTGGCTGGTTACTGATTATAAGGGTATTCAGTCTTGAGTCTCAAGCCGAAAGTCTTCAGTCTTTAATTATTAATGACTGTTTTAACATTCCCGACTTGAGACTATTGACTTCTGACTACTGCCCTGAGGCTATATCCTTCCAATTCACGCCAAACATCCTTTCTATCAATTTCCCGTAAGGGTCAATTCCAACCCTAACTGGTTTGCCTTTAACTATCGCGGTAATAGTGTGCTCACCATAAGTGAACTTATACTTTTTCAGATATAGCGGGTTAACCTGGCCGCGGCCCTCCTTGTTTTTTGTATCAGCTCCAAATATGCCAATGTCTATGTAATCGTTCATTTGCATGGCGGGCACATCGTTACCTTTAGCATCAATATACACTTTACCCGCGTTCACCTTCAGGGTTACTTTATACTCGTTGTTTTTACCAGTTGGAACAGCTTTTACGTCGGTAACAGAATTTTCGTAAAGGGTTAATTTTTGCCAGGTATCAGTTAAATAATATTGCATCGAATCGGGGGTATGCTTTTGCAGGTAACGGTATAAATCGTTACTGCCGGCATAAGGCGGTTTATTTTTAAAGGCATAAGCATTTTTAAACTCGCGAAGGGCCATGTTCAGGCTATCCTCACCTATCAGGTCGCGTAATCCGTACATCGCTATGGCCGCTTTGCCGCCCCATTCAAACCATGTATCGGCTTTTATCAGCGGATGTTCTTTTTCTTCCATCCGCCTGCGTATAAAACTGTAAAATTGTATCTGGTCGTTTAATATCCACCTCATGTTATCCTTACCGTATTTCTTTTCCATCAACACCAGTGCGCTGTAGGTTGATAATCCTTCTGGAATATCCAGCGAACCAACGGTGCTGTTTGGCGCCACCTGGAAACGCCACCATTGCTGGGCGGCTAACTTGGCCGCGTTGAAATAGCAATAGTCGGTTTGATTTACGTCGTCAAAATGGGCGTTCCAGCTATTGTATTCGGCAAAAGTATCGTAGCCGGTAAACGAACCTTCGCGCGGACCATAAATAGAAGTTTCGGCAAGATTCATACTGCTGAACGGATAATCGCCGTAGGCTTTGCTGTAATAAGTTAATCCATCTTTATAACCAGCCATAAACCTGCCGACATTGGCATTATGTGCGGGATGGTAATACACGTTAAGGTTTACTTTATGACCCAGTTGCAAACTATCCTTAAGTACAGCGTACCTGGCCGACACCGCAACAAACGGCGCGTACATTCCCGGTTTATCCTGCACAAAGTGAAAATAATTGCGGCCGTTTTGCCGCCACTGTTTTTTTAACTCGCCTGACCCGATAACTGTTTGGTCGCCTGCAGTACCGATAGTCAAATCATAACTTACCAGGTCACCGGCGGCCCCGGATTTAAGCGTACTGATGCCTTTTGGGTCATTCTGCGCTATCTCCTCTTCTTCTTTAGGTGGCAAGCCAGCTTTTTTACGCTCGTACGGGCTCGACAGCTCGTCATCGTCATCATATCCGAGTCCGGGCAGGCCGCCGGTAAAGAAGGACCCGTTGCGTAATAGTTTATCGCCATACAAGCCATTACTAAAGCCGCTAAATCTTACCGTTGAGTTTAATTCCATCATGGCCGAATCACCCGGGGCGAGCGGGGTTACCAACGTGTACAAACGGAAATCGGAAGTGTCATTTTCGGGTCTGAACATACTGAAAAAACCGCGTTTATAAATCAAGGGGCAGGTGAACGGAACCGCCCTTCCATTTAATTTAAGCGTATAGTCAGTAAGCCCATCAGCGTCAAGCAATATTTTTGAAATTGGCTGGTTGTTTTTATTGGTAATGGTTATAAAAGCCTTTACCTGTTGCCGCTGCTGATCAGGATATAAATCGGCATACACTTTAAGCCGGGTTATTTTGGGTAGCGGAAGATTTTGGTATTGCTTTAAACTTTTTTCGTAAATAATAGCCCTGTTGTCTGATTCACCCTTGGTTAAAAAATTGTTGAGGTAACTCACGTTATAATAGACATAGCCCCCAACGGCTAAAAATGCCAGTAATGTTACGGCGGTAAACAGCCGTGTTTTGTTATCGAAACGTTCAGCAATTAGCTGTAGTCTTTCTTTAAATGATGTGGTTACTCCACGGTAATAAAATAAGGCTGAAATGATAATTAGTAACCCCGCGCAAAGCAGCCAGTACAGGTTAAACCAGCTAACCGGCGCTAACATGTGGCCCATGCCGTCCATATCTGATACGCCAAACCACGGCGTATAGGAATAAAGCAATGGGTTATAATTAAAAATGCCGGAGGTGCGTAAAAAGAAAACGCCTACCCAAATGGCAATCGCAATGCCGTGGCCAACAAATTTATTGTTCACCAGCACATGTACCACGTAGGCAAACACAACCATTTCTAATAACCGGGGTAACAGCACAACAAACAAATAAGTAAGATAAACCGGGAAGTTAAACTGGTGAAAACCTTTCAGTACCTGCACCACAAAACCGGCGAGCAGCGGAATTATCGATAACCCAACACCTAATATAAGCAGCGTGATGAGTTTGGAGCCGTTTAAAACCCAATTTGGCGGCGGCAGCGAGTCGTTGATAAATGAGTAGCGTGTAATCCTGTCGCGGTGCAGGGTTTCGCCGGTGTAAAACACGATGATAAAAAAGATGAAGAACGGAAACACGTCGTTAAAAATATCCAGCAGCACAACCGTACGCGGAAAATCGGGCACGCCATTATTATTGCTGCCCATCCAAAATACAAATGCCAGGAATACCATACCACTTGAAAGGATAATCCAAAAATAGTTGTCGCGGGCTATGTTGAGCAATTCTATCCGGGTGAGATTAAGCAGCGTTTTGCGATTGTAATTCCCGACGAAGCTGGTGTTTACGTTGATAATTTCACCTTTTTTTCCCGGGATGGTGTCATCAACAACCAAATCTTTATCCCTTTTACCGCTAAAGAATTTTTCGAAGCTAAAGGTGAAATAAGTGTACAATAAAATAGCTATTCCTATCCCCGACCAAAGCAACCGGTTTAACAAAAAATCGCCGGTAACTGGGAAAAGAGTATTGTTTAAGATACCTGACGGTGTATTCATAGTGCCAAGCCTCACACCGTTCAGCGCAAAAGGATCGGCCAGGTTAATTACCGTTGCGTTGTGAATGTAATTTAGGAAAAAAAACGAAAGAAAATAACCCAAAAATAACAGGATACCACCGGTGTAAATCACCTTTACATTGCGCGTAATAGCCACTAATCCAAAAAACAAGCAAGAGGTAAATATGAGGTTGGGTAAGGCAATCGTAAAAAACGGGTGCAGGTAATAGATCAGCTTATTTGGCCCATATTGTTTAGCGTCGCGCCAGCCCATAGCCGGCCCAAGCTTAGTACCAATATATGCCCCGATAATTACCGAACTTGCTATAAACAGCATGCAGGCAAACGAGCCCAGGAAACGGCCCCAAAAATAACCGGCCTTTGTTATAGGATAAGTAAGGTAATAGTCCTTGGTGTTGTATTCAATATCGCGGTAAAGCGATGTGCCCATGATGGACGAACTTACCAGCATCATCAGCATGGTGATACCGGCGCACCACATGGCTATTAAATATGGAGCGTTAATGTGCTCTTTTTCGGCCACCGGTAACGAACCAGTTGCAAAGGTGCCGATGGTAAAAATAATGGCCGCAGCAAAGTACAGGTACATGGCGGGCCTGCGGATCCGGTTTTGGATCTCGAAAACAAATATTTTAAGAAACATGATTATCGGAGTTTAATGTTAGGTTAAATCGTGTTTACATCTACCCTTGTGGCGATATTGCTGAAATATACATCCTCCAGATTGGGCACAGCCGGCACAAAACCATTTCCGGGGTTGGTTTCCTGCAATACCCTGATGTGCAGCTTGCCTGCCTTTAATTGGGTGGATATTACAGAAAAATCGTCCTGGTAGTGGCCCAACTCTGCTTTATCAATGGCTTTGCTATAAATTTTACCTTCCATTTCGCTTACAGCAGTGTCCGGCTCGCCGGCGTATAGTACTTCGCCCATGCAGATGATGGCAAAGTTGGAGCATAGCGTGCTTACATCCTCCACAATATGGGTGGACAGGATCACAATGGTATTTTCGCCAAGGCGGCTCAACAGGTTATAAAACCGGTTTCGTTCGGCTGGGTCAAGGCCGGCGGTTGGCTCATCTACGATGATTAGCTTTGGATTACCGATTAATGCCTGTGCAATGCCAAAACGCTGCTTCATCCCACCCGAGTAAGTACCCAGGTGTTTCTTTTTATCTTTTGATAAATTCACGTTATCCAGCAGCGAATTCACTAAATCTTTACGCTCGGTTTTATTGCCGATTCCTTTTAGTTGCGCAATATGATCAAGCATCCGCTCCGCTGATATTTTGGGATACACGCCAAATTCCTGCGGTAAATAGCCCAATAGCTGGCGTACCTCCGTTTTGTTTTTAAGCACGTCCAATCCGTCTAAAAAAACGCTGCCCGAGTCGGCTTCCTGTAGTGTGGCAATGGTGCGCATTAGCGATGATTTGCCAGCGCCGTTTGGCCCCAATAATCCAAACATCCCGTTTTCGAGGATTAAGGATACGTCTTTTATAGCCTGTACACCGTTGGGGTAGGTTTTATTCAGGTTTTTAATAGTTAATTTCATTTTTTTATTGGTTTTTGGTTATTTAATATCTGTTGCGCAACGCCGTTCAATTCAAGCCGGGCGCTGTCGGCCAGGTGGTAGTTAAAGCTGGTTATGCTGCCGTCATAAATCATTAGCCTGCTTTTACTGCCTATGTTAAATGAGGCATTTCCAAATTGATTATCCTCGAGTACAATGGTCTTCGATGCGCTGACCGGACTTTTGCCGCTGGTTACATTAAGGTTTTTGATGGCATTGTGATCAAAAACAACCGTACTACCATAATCCTGGTTAACGTTTAAAGTATCCTGCTTAAAACCGTTGATCAATACATCTTTCATGTGCCATTCATCACGCACTATGGTGTCTATATAGGGTTTACCCTTATTAATATAATAGCGGGCGTTTACATTTACAGTTACCAGTTTAGGGCAGCGTATAACTAACAAATAGGTATTCCGGTTAAATAGATACCCGTCTTTAAATTCGGCGGTGATTTGAATTTTCCGCCCGGTTTGTACAACCCTCACATATTCCAGGGCCACAGAATCAACCCGTACGCTAAAGGGACCCTGTTCAAATTTCACATTTGCGGCTGAAGACGAAATGACATCTACCGTATCAAAATCCTTATTTTTTAACGTGGTGTAACCATTATATATATCCTTATACCGCCCTGAATCATAGGCTTTTTTTAGCAGCAGGTCATAATATCCCAGTGATATTACAACAAAAAGCGCCGCGATAAATACTAAAATATTACTTGTTCTCATTGTCCTTCTCCGTTGTGTAGTGTTCCAATTTAAATTGTTCGTACCGTTGCTGTAAATCTTCCAGGCTTATATCCAGCAGGTAAATACTCCTGAAAAAACCGGCAAGATCCTGTTCAATAAATCGTTCCTTGCGATAGGCCTTTACCTTTTCCAGGCCCTGGGGGGCTACAAAAAGGCCCAGTCCTCTTTTATTGTATATTACTTCCTGCACTTGCAAAAATTCGTAAGCCCGCATTACGGTGTTGGGGTTAACCTCCAGCTCAACTGCCATATCACGTACCGAGGGTATTTTTTGTTCGGCCGGCCATTTGCCCAGCAATATATTTTCGCTTACAAAAGCGGCAATTTGCAGGTAAATAGCTTCGTTGTCTCTAAATTCCATTTTGTTGCTATTTAAATTAAACCTGCTTTTCTTTTAACCGGTAATAAGATGCCACCCAAAGCATCAGCGCTAAAACCGAAATGAGGTATACGATATACGGATCGGGCATATTATTAAAATTAATGTCCATTATGCGGCCATTTTCTATAAACCGAACGTTGCCAAAGGGTACAGGGACGCCAATATTTCGCCCCAATAGTATATTAAGGGCTATTTTATTAACAAAAATGATTGTGGCAAACAATATGAAAAACACAAAACCTGTTTTAATAAAATGAAGTTTTTCGAAAAATATAGCGCCAAAAAGGGCAACCGCATGAAGAAACGCATACAAAATATATACTTCTAATATATGCCGGTCAAAAACATCAAAAAAATCGGGTTGGTTACCTGGCAGGTGCTGAATATTTACCGCAAGCATTACCGCCGCCCAAAAAACTGTGACAAAAACTACCAGGAATATTACAAATGAATACAGCCAGGCTACCAGGTACTTTTCTAAATGCGATGCGGGTAAAGTGAGAGCCGACACCGCACTTTTCTTATCGCCGATGCCCGCAAATACGGTGCTGGTAAAAAATGTACCTGCAAATAATAAAATCGGGATAAAAATAGCCGCCTGAAAACTCTTATTTACCGGAATTTGTATCATATACACCACAAAACTGCCGCCCAGCACCATGAAACCCATCAATACGATCAAACTCATCAGGTAGCTTTTGTAGTGTTCAACAGTGTGTTTTATAAACAGCCTGCCAAAACGTTCTAAGTTAAAAATGTCGTTCATTTTAGTTTGTCTTTAAAATTTCTAAAACCTGTTTATTGCCGCTGATGATGGCATTGAAAAGCAGCTCCAGATCAACCTTGCTGAATTTACCGGTAGTGTTGCGCAGGATGGCATTTTTACCGCGCATTGCTTCTTCCTCGTATATCACCGGCAAGTCCTTTACATCGGGGTATACGCCAAAAGTCAGTCGGCTTGCTATTTCGTCGAGTGATTGGTTAACGGCAATTTCGCGATCGTGCAATACCAGCAGTGTATCTATTAGGCTGTCAAGGTCACGTACCTGGTGGGTTGATATCACGATGCAGCGATCCTCAGTAAGTACCGATGCTATTAGTTTGCGGAATTGTATTTTTGATGGAATATCCAGTCCATTGGTGGGCTCATCCATAATGAGCAACCCCGTATTGGTAGCCAGTCCAAAAGCAATCATCGCCTTTTTTTGCTGACCGTATGATTGTTTGTCCATTACCGAATCAATATCAACGTCGAGGGCCTTCAAGTAATGATAAAAGTCGCTTTGGCTAAATTGGGGGTAAAAGCCTGCTGTATTGGCAACAAACTGCACCGGGGTAAGGTGAGGCATAAACAACTCTTCGGCAATAAAGTAAATATCCTGCAATACAGATACCGGTCTGTTGGCAACGTTAATAGCATTATAAAGACAGCTACCTTTAACCGGGAAAGCGAGGCCCGTCATATTTTTTAACAGCGTTGATTTCCCTGCACCGTTTTTGCCGAGCAAACCATAGATGTGCCCTTGCGCTAATTGCAGGTTAAGGTCCTTAAAAAGTAGTGGCTTATGCGGGTATCCAAAACTTAAACTTTTTATTTCTATCATTTGTTAGTGTATTAGTGTGATAGTACACTACAAATGTAATACGATTTATTTAAGATGCAAATGTTTTTTTAAAAAATATTTTTAGTTCATTGTTCGTAACCAATTGTAAAAAATTGCATCATTAAGAAGCATCTGCACAGCAAAAAGTATTTTTACCTATATTTCGTTTTTAAATGGCTGCCAACATTTTCTGCCCTTATGATTGTAAAAAAATATTTTTATATCGTATTCATATTGATTGCATCGTCGTGTAAAAATACATTCAACAATGTGCCCGACAGCGGGGAGCGCGCATTCAGGGACCCGGTAATTGAGCCTTTAAAATTCACATCAGTCAAAAAAATTAATTGGGCAAAAATCCCTACGGTAAATATTATGCCGGTTATTAAGGATTTCAGCATGGCCAAACTGCCCGAACAATCTTATAAAACCGCCGGCACGGCAATCGTTATAAAGCCTGTTACCCCAGTTGCTTTTGATTTTAACTCGCTGCCTGTAAAAGATTTGGATATTGATAAGCTTTCTGCCAAAGCTTTGGATTTTAAGTCGTTTGTTTTGCCGCCGCCTCAAATCATCAAATCGGGCGAACTGCACTTAAAAAATAAAGACCTGCTGCTTTACGAATTTGGCGAAACCGCCGGTCTGCAGGCCGACTGGATAACCTGTTTGTATAAGGATAATGAGGGCTTTTTGTGGATTGCCACCTACTGGGGGCTTTTCAGGTACGATGGCGACAGCCTTTCATTATTTGTTCCCGGCCCTATCGACCATAATGTGAACAGCATAGTGGAGGACAAGTTCGGCCGTATTTGGGTGGGCGAAAATGGTGGCGGCATTTTGGTATTGGATTTAAAAAAGGGTATCCTGCGTAAAACCAATGAGGATAGTGGTTTAAACAGCAGCAAGGTATTGCGTATGATGCTGGATAAACAGGATCGGCTGTGGGTTACCTATACCAGCGGCGGGGTAGATATCATCAACACTAAAACAGAAACTGTAGCATTGCTTGACGAGAGCCACGGCTTATCCACATCAAAATCAACCCGCCAGGTAGTACAAGATAATAAAGGTGATGTCTGGATAGCAACTGATGGCGGCGGATTAAACTATATAGACCTGGCCAATAAAAAAATTAAATACCTGGATAAAGCACATGGCTTAAGTTCCGACTCATTAAGCAAGGTAATCTACGACTACCATGGTCATGTTTGCATCGGGTTTGACGATGGAGCCATTGATGTAATTAACCCGCAAACCAATAGCATCCAACCCATTAAGGAGCTTCAGCAACGCAACGTTAGTTTGACTAATTTATTTGAAGATAGCAAGGGGAAAATTTGGGTGGGTACCAATACCGGCGCGTATGTGCTAAATGCTGAGAAAACAAAATTAAGCAATATCACAACCTCCGATGGCTTGAATGGACAAGCCATTCAACGAATAGATGAAGATAACGACGGCCAGGTTTGGATTGCAACAAATGCCGGGTTGAATGTGATTAACAATCATAAAATAATTGCTGAACATATTGGCAACGAACGAACTGCCACCATTTTTGAAGATGCACAGGGACTGATATGGCAGGGCACCAATAACGGCATCAATATCATTAATCGCAGTACCAATACTATTAAACACCTGGGCGTTGCGCAAGGGCTCACCAATGATAGCATACAAACCATTAAAGAAATACAGGGCAATATTTTCATTTGCACCAACAGAGGTTTAAATGTTATTGACGGCGGCAGGTCGTCACTTTTTCAAATAGGCCCAGAGCAAGGCTTCACCAATAAAATTATACTGTCTATCGTTCCGGATAAAGCAGGCAGGCTATGGATAGGCGGCGACCAGGACGGTGTGGATGTTTATGATCCGTCAAATAGTACACTCAAACATATTGGCAAGGCCCGCGGCTTGAGCGACGGTTATTATATTGACGATATGAGGGCAGATAGCCGCGGACATATTTGGGTAAGTACCCGGCTGGGCGGCGTCGATGAAATTGACCCGGATAACTGGACCATTAAGTATTTGAATATCATAAACGGTTTAAAAGTTTTGTCGCCGGATGAGCATGGTAATATGTGGATCGGAACCATCAACGGCATCTGCATTGCCGACTGGAAAAACAATACGCTTACCAGGTTTGCGGGCCCCCAGGGGTTAATTAATGAGAAAGTAGTATCACTAATTCCATATAGGGGGCACATGTACGCCGGCACCTATAAAGGCATCACCGAAATAACGCCGCCGGCAACGGGTATCAACAACAGCAAAAAATGGGGCGTTAAGTCGTTTGGTTCTACCTATGGCATTTCTAAAATAAATATAGGCTCTTCTCTTACCGATTTGATCACTAAAGACGGTTTGTACTGCTGGGGGGATGCCGGATTAAACCTGCTGGACTTATCGAAAACGGCTAATCCTGTTGCACCTGTATCCATTACCGGGTTAAACATTATGGACGAGCCAAAGTTTTTTGTTAACCGTGCGCAATTTGAAACGCAGGGAAAAGACACCCTTTGGGAGCGGAATGATACGACCATTAACAAAGCTAAAACCCATACAACCGCCGAAAACGACCCGGATAACGGATTAAGCTGGAATGGGGTTAGCGGCCCGTATAATATGCCCGATAATTTACAGCTGTCGTACGATCAAAATTTTATTCAGTTTCATTTTAACAGCTTAAACTTAACCAAGTACGATACTACCCGGTACCGCTACAAGCTATCGGGCGCTGATGAAAAATGGCACGAAGTGAACAATTTTACCTCGAGCCGCAATTACTTTAGCCTGTCGCCGGGTAATTATACTTTCGAAGTTATTGGGCGGGCTGCTGATAAGGGTTGGAGCGCGCCTGCAAAATTCAGTTTTTCTATCGGCTATCCCTGGTGGCAAAAGTGGTGGGCATGGTTGCTTTATATTGCTGTGTTTGCGGCAGTAGTTTGGCTGTTTGTATACTACCGGTCGCTACAGTTGGTTAGGGATAAACGCCTGCTGGAGCATAAAGTACAATTGCGAACCGAAGAGGTTTTACAGCAAAAAGAGGAAATAGAAGCGCAACGCGATAACCTGGAAAAAGCTGTGGACGAATTGAAGATTACGCAATCGCAGCTTATTCAAAGCGAAAAACTGGCTTCGCTGGGTGAGTTGACTGCCGGCATAGCGCACGAAATACAAAACCCGCTGAATTTTGTAAATAATTTCTCGGAAGTAAGCGTTGAGATGATCAATGATTACAAGGAAGATATTGGCCGTGAGCCTGAAGGTCTTGAAGCTGAACTACTTGAAAACCTGGAACAAAACCTGCAGAAGATAAACCAACATGGCAAACGTGCCGGCGGCATTGTGCGCAATATGCTAATGCACTCGCGCACCAATAGCGGCGACCGTGAGCTGACCGACATTAATGCCTTAGCCGACGAATACATGCGCCTGGCGTACCATGGCCTAAAAGCAAAAGACAAAACATTTAACGCCGCCATTACTACCGATCAGCACAATAAACTACCCAAAGTAAAGATAGCCCCGCAGGACGTTGGGCGGGTGTTGCTCAATATATTTAGCAACGCCTTTTATGCTGTTCATCAAAAACAAAAAAAGAACATCGCAGGCTACCAGCCCCAGGTAAAACTAACCACTACAGGCGATAAAACCCATGTTGAAATAAGGATAAGGGACAATGGCGACGGTATACCGGAAAATATAAAAAACAAAGTAATGCAGCCCTTTTTTACAACCAAACCAACGGGCGAAGGTACGGGGCTTGGGCTTTCTATCAGCTACGATATTATTGTGAAGGGGTATGGCGGGAGTATTGATATTAATACGGAACCTGGTAGTTACACTGAGTTTGTGGTGACTATTCCTGCGTAAGGTTAGCGAAATCGTGAGTACCCTGGTACAAAAAATTGAAGCATTTACAGAACGTACAGCGACTAAATTATTGCCGTTGGCTTCAGCCAACGGATAATCTAAGCAATTGACAAGGCTTTAGCCGAAATGGCTACCATGCCTAACTACAGCATAGCGATTATTTCGGCTAAAGCCTTTTTAGATTAATATAAGTCCCGTTGGCTAAAGCCAACGGCAATGATTTTTTTACCGGAGCGACAACACAGATTATTCTCCCAACGAATTGCGTAATTTTACCACTTGTACCGTTAGTAGCCCGTGAGCAAACAACCCAATATCCAACTCGAAGTCCCAGCCACATTCCACCAGGTTATCCTGCATAACCTAACCATACCTGCATTAACCGAAGCACTCATCTCCCGTCATACCTCCGTTGATGCGGATGTTGATTCATTGGCATATCACTACATTTTTCCAAAACAGCTCGAAATTAACCAGGGACTGTTTACCAATTCGCGTAATGCGCAAATCTTTCCGCCGGTTGCCGTTGTACAACAAAGTGAAAACCTGTTTTTAACCTGCGAATGCAATGCCGCACCAGGAAAATTATGCGAGCACCAGGCCAGTGTTTTAACAGCCATCCTGAAAAAGGAAGATTACCGTGTTTTTTTTGATACAGAGCTTCGCCATCAAAAGCTAAAAAAGGTTGCTGTTGATTATGGGCTGGAAAACGAAACGGATCTTGATAGTTTCTTTAAAATTGACTACGCAAACAAGCAACTGCAAATATCCTCTACATTGCCTGAACTGTTACCGGTAACAAGGGAGTCGTTAAATTCATTAAAATCCATCATTGTTGCCAACAACGAGCCCGCAGTTACGGACGATTACCAAACCTGCATCGTACTCAAACAGCATAAATATTATAAATACCTGTACGTTGAGCTATATAAAGCCCAAACAACAAAAGAGGGCAAAGTTAAAAACCCCTTAACACCTGTGCCCCCGCTCGATTTAATATGGAATACAAACGACAGCGAAGAGGTGAAATTTTTTACCGGGGTACATAAATTTCAAAACCACATTAACAAAACCGTTAGCGATGCGGATATCACCGCGTTAAAGGCCGTTGTTAAAAACCCGCTGGGTTATGAGTTTTACTATCATGACAATGAAGTTTCCGAAAATATAACCGCTTCATCCATTTTCCCGGTTAATGTTGGTTTATTAAGCCATGAGCCTAAATTAACCGTTAACCCTAAAGATCAGTTTTTTGAATTGGCAGGCAGTTTGGACATTGGGGGCAAGGTTTATGAACTGAAAGATTTAAATATTTGGTTTACCTGTTTTGTACGGGCGGGCGATGGCTTATATCTTGCCAATAATTTGCAGGTGCTTAATGTTATTGGTTTGTTAAGTAAAAAGCAGGAAAATCTGCTGGTCCACGTTTCTAAGTTCAATGAGTTTAAAACGCAGTTGCTGACTAAGCTCGAAGAAAAAATCAGTGTCGATTATCAGCATATCCCCCCGGCAACACCCGTTCAGTTAGCGCAGGAGGGCTTTAATAAGGATACCGAAAAAATTATTTACCTGTCTGACTTTGGACAGCATGTAATGATTATCCCGGTGATGCGCTATGGCGAAGTAGAAATTTCTATCCGCACCAAAAAACAAATTTATACTACTGATGAAAAAGGCAAAGAGTTTAAGGTATACCGCGACGAAGAAGAGGAAAACAACTTTACCGCGTTACTCATCAGGCAACATCCTTATTTTGAGGAACAGTTAACCGACCAACTGGATTATTTTCACCTGCATAAAAAACGCTTTTTGGATGAGGACTGGTTTTTAGATGTTTTTGAAGAATGGCAACGGCATGGCATTACGATACTGGGTTTTAATGAACTGGAAGGGAACAAACTCAATCCGAACAAAATAAAAATTACTATAAAGGTGTTAAGCGGCCTCAATTGGTTTAATGCCGATGTAAACGCCAAGGCCGGTAAAACAAAAGCTGCCTTAAAACAAATATATCGTGCTGTAAAAAACCGCACCAAATATGTGCAACTGGATGACGGCACCATGGGCATACTTCCTGACGAATGGCTGGAAAAATTCACCCAGTATTTTAACTCGGGCGAAGTTTATGATGATGATACGCTCCGCATCTCTAAAAGTAACTATACCGTTATCGAAGCCCTGTTTGATGAGCAAATGCTGGATGAAGAGGTAACCGGCGAGATTGCCATCTATCGCCAAAAGCTCGAACATTTTGATGCCATTAAATCGGTAGCTGTCCCTGCTGGTTTACAGGGTGAACTTCGCCCCTACCAGCGGCAAGGCCTCAACTGGCTTAATTTCCTGGACGATTTTAATTTTGGCGGCTGCCTGGCCGACGATATGGGACTGGGAAAATCGGTGCAGGTTATTGCGTTTATCCTTTCCTTACGGGACAAGGTGAAGCAAAATACCAACCTCATTATTGTGCCCACCTCACTCATTTTTAACTGGCAGCACGAGATTGAAAAATTTGCGCCCTCCATACGCGTGTTAACCCTTTACGGTACCGACCGTATTAAAAACATTAATGACTTTAGCCAGTACGAAGTTGTGCTTACCTCGTATGGCACCTTGCTTTCGGATGTTGTTTTTTTGAAGCACTACGCATTTAATTATGTGTTTTTGGACGAATCGCAACAAATAAAAAACCCCGACTCGCAACGATATAAAGCGGCTTGCCTGCTAAAATCGCGTAACCGGCTGGTAATAACCGGTACACCGGTTGAAAACAATACATTTGATTTGTATGGGCAACTGTCCTTCGCCTGCCCCGGTTTATTAGGCAGTAAGCTGTATTTTAAACGGCTGTATTCAACCCCTATTGATCAGTTTAAAAGCAGCGTACGAGCTGCCGAATTGCAGGCCAAGGTAAACCCGTTTATCCTGCGCCGTACCAAACAGCAGGTAGCCGCTGAGTTGCCTGAGAAAACCGAAATGGTTTTATACTGCGAAATGAAGCCCGAACAGCGTGCTATTTATGATGCTTACGAAAAAGAGTTCCGCGAATATATTTCGGCCCTTACCGGTGATGAATTGGATAAAAGTTCGATGCATGTATTAAAAGGCATCACCCGCCTGCGGCAGATCTGCGATTCGCCGCTGCTGATAGAAGGCGAAAAGATCCCGGGCAGTTCATCGGCCAAAATTGACATGCTGGTTGAGGAAATAGAGGGCAAAATACACCGGCATAAAATACTGGTGTTTTCGCAGTTTGTTTCCATGCTCGATTTGATCAGAACCGAATTGAAAAGCCGCGACATTAAGTTTACTTATCTAACCGGCCAAACCCGTAATCGGCAGGCCGTTATTGAAGAATTTCAAAACCATACCGAAGTGCGGGTTTTCCTCATCAGCCTGAAAGCAGGAGGCACCGGCTTAAATTTAACCGAAGCTGATTATGTTTACCTGGTTGACCCGTGGTGGAACCCTGCAGTAGAGAACCAGGCTATTGACCGTTGTCATCGTATTGGGCAGGATAAAAACATTGTTGCCGTACGGTTGATATGCCCCGATACCGTAGAAGAAAAAATGATGGTGATGCAGGAAAACAAACGCGATTTGGCCAATGATTTAATAAAAACCGAAAACTCGTTTTTTAATGCGTTGGGTAAGGATGATTTGCTTGGGTTATTGAGTTAGGTTTTATTAAATATTATTTACATCTTCGTTTTGCAAATGAAAATCAATAACACATATAATGTTACCTGGTGGCGCATAAAAACATGCCGGCCGGTTCCGTTATGTCTGTTTTAAAATAAACGACAATATAGTATAGCAGCCCGGCAAGTTTTTGCCGGGCTTTTTTTTTGAATTTTTATCACAAAATAACATGGCTTTTAAATTAAACGGCGTCGTTCCATGGGGGCGCACACGCAATGAGTATGAAAAAATGTTCGACCTTACGGAGGCAGATAGGAACAAGAGAATTATCGGCTTTGGCGACGGCCCTGCAAGCTTTAATGCTGAAATGTATGCGATGGGTAAGCATGTAATTTCGCTTGATCCCATTTATCAGTTTACTACGGCACAACTGCAAAAGCGCATCGGCGAAACTTGCGTGGAGGTTATAGCCCAAACAAAGGCCAACCAGGGTAATTTTGTTTGGGACACTATAAAAAGCGTAAACCAACTACAGGAAATAAGAATGGGTGCAATGACACGCTTTTTAGCCGACTACGAATTAGGGTTAGCCCAAAAAAGATACGTGGCGCATTCGTTGCCAGGCAAAACTGATTTTACTGACAACGAGTTTGAACTGGGTTTATGCTCGCACTTTTTGTTGCTATATGCCGGGTTGGGACTTGATTTCCATAAGGCCGCAATAAATGAAATGATGCGGATTTGTAAGGAAGTCAGGATATTTCCGATTTTAACGCTCAATGGGCAAAAGCCCGATTTTTTAGCCGAGTTTTTGTTTTTTTTGAATAAAGATTATCAAACACAAATAAAAACGGTGGGATACGAATTTCAAAAGGGCGGCAATGAAATGCTGGTGATTGTAAAATAAACTTGTTGCAATAAAATGAGATTTAAATATAGTAAAGGGCGAATGGTTGCCGTAACTTTATAAATCAATCTATTACACCTAAAAATTAAAATATCTATGAAAATCATTATCGTCGGCGCCACTGGCACCATCGGAAAACACATTACCTCCGCCTTAAAAAAAGACCACGAAGTGATAACAGCAGGCTCAAAAAGCGGCGATTTACAGTTGGATATTACCTCCCCGGCTTCTATTGAACATTTTTTTGAACAAACCGGCAAATTTGATGCACTGGTAAGCGCAACAGGCAGCGCGCACTTTGGCCCTTTAATTACCATGACCGATACCGATTTCCGGATAGGCATAAACAGCAAGCTGATGGGGCAAATTAATTTGGTTTTAATAGGGCAGCATTATATTAATCCTAAAGGTTCATTCACCTTAACATCAGGGATATTAAGCGAAGACCCTATTGTACTTGGCGCAAACCTAAGTGCCGTAAACGGGGCAATAAATGCGTTTGTTAAGTCGGCAGCAATTGAACTGGATAATTCAGTGCGTATCAACGCGGTAAGTCCGGGTGTATTTGAGGAGTCGTCCGGTTATTTTCCCTATTTCCCGGGGCATATCCCCGTAAAAATGGACCGGGTAACGCAGGCGTACATTAAAAGTGTTTTGGGCGCGGCTACGGGACAAGTGATTAAGGTTTATTGAAGAAATTATCCGCAAGTTTTAAAACTCATATAGCAGATATAAACGCTCTACAACGTTTTGTGCGGGTAAAATAAATCAAATACCGAAAGCGCCAAATATGGAGAACGGACAAAATCTGGTGCGGGATATTATTAATTGTTTGCTTTGATGTAAATGTTACCGGCTAAAAATCATGTAACTAATTGATTATCAAACAAAACACGGGTTAAAAGCAGCCTAAAAATTAAACACTTGACTATCAGGTAATTGCATAAATTTAACCCATAGTTAAAAATCAACTGCTTAATTATCAATATATTAGATCATTAAAAAAGCGCCTGCGTGTGTGTGAAGTAAACACTTTGAAATTGAAATACATAAATAAAATTATATTTTTTATTTCCCCGAAAAACAAGTAGGTTTATACTGCCATTATAAGCCTTTGCCCGGTCGAAAATTTAAATACTGTTTGTTCTTTATTTAAAAGTCCGGCTAAAAGCTTTTTACTATTCGTCCGTTAACCGTCTGTAAATAAGGCCGGCTATAGGGTATTTAAACGAAATAACGAGCGGTTTCCCCTAAATACCGGCTGCGGATCATCTTGTATAATCTTGTACGGATTTGTATAACCAATTGCATATAATAGATATTATTTTTGTTTAGCCATATATCAAACCAATAAACCATCCCATGAAAAAGATACTTTTTGCAACAGCAATGTTTGTATTTAGTTTTCAAACTATTGCATTCTGCCAAACCGATGGCGAAGCGCTGAAGCCCGTATTGGCAAAATTAGGTTCGTTACTAACAGATCATATTGTCGAGAAGGCATACCTGCATTTCGACAGGCCCTATCCTTATTACGTGGCGGGCGAAGTGGTTTATTTTAAAGCTTATGTGACCATGGGCGAGCGGCATGAACCATCAACCATAAGTTCGTTACTGCATGTTGATTTGATTGACAAGAATGATGCTGTAATGCAATCCATAACCCTGCAGCTTACCAGCGGCACCGGCTGGGGCGATTTTTCCTTACCCGAAAATTTGCAAAAAGGCAGCTACCGCATCCGTGCCTATACCGAATGGATGAGGAACGACAGCAATCCGTATTTTTTTGATCAGTATATATCTGTTAGTACCACCAACAGTGTCGACCGTATTACTGATAATACCGCGCAGGCGGATCGTGCCAGCCTGCAATTCTTCCCCGAAGGCGGCACGCTGGTTTCGGATGTGCGTTCAAAAGTGGCATTTAAAGCATTGGGCACAACCGGCCTGGGCATAAATGTTAAAGGCGTGGTTATTGATAACGAAAATAAAGAAGTTGCCAAAATTGCTTCTGGTGCGCGGGGCATGGGTGTGATTGATTTTATCCCCGAAACGGGCATGACCTACAAAGCCAAAGTAACCTTTGGCGATGGCACGCAAAGCACAGTTAACCTCCCTGTTGCCGATGCCAAAGGAATAGCATTGGTGGTTAATACAGACGACCCTGCAAAAGTATCAATAGAGGTTAGGGCAAATCGCGCCTACTATAAAGAAAATATGAATAAGGCGCTTAGCCTGGTAATTTATTGGGGCGGCGCCATACGTACAGTTAACACAAAATTAGATAACCAGGTGCTTGGTATTGATTTACCAACCAGCACCTTCCGCACCGGAATTTTACAGGTTACTTTATTTTCGGGAACCGGCGAACCCATGAACGAGCGACTGGCATTTATACAAACTAACGACCTGTTAAACTTAACGCTTAATACCAACAAACCATTATTTACCAAACGCGAAGGTGTAAAGCTAAGCCTTAGCGCTAAAAATAAGGACGGCAACGCCGTAAACGGATCGTTCTCGGTATCGGTTATTGACGAGAGCAAGATTTTGGTTGATGAAAATGCCGAAAACTCTATATTGTCGTATCTGCTCCTCACGTCGGATTTGAAAGGGTATATCGAAAAACCCAACTATTATTTCGCCAACGTTACCAAAGATACCCGCGCCGATTTAGATGCCCTGATGCTTACTCAAGGCTACCGTCGTTTTGCCTGGAAAGAACTGTTACGCAATAGTACAACCGCCACCACGCATACACCCGAAAAGAGCGTGAATATATCGGGCACCCTAAAAACAAAAGCGGGAGCGCCAATTGTGAATTGTAAAGTGGATTTATTATCAACTGCTGGCGGACCCACTGTATCGGGCGTTACTGATGCCGAAGGAAAATTTAGTTTCCCGGCGGTGTTTGAAACTGGAATGAGTTTTATAATTAAAACACAATCGTCCGAAGGTAAAAAAGCTGTGCTTACTTTGGATACACCACCTGCGGGCCCGATGATTACCCCCGGTAATTCTTTCGATTCGAAATATAACGCCAATGCCGATATCCTGGCTTCGCTTCAAAGCAATCAGCGAAACGGTGTTGTAACCGCCAGCAACGGATCGGGCAGAACAGCGGTGCTATTAAATCGCGAAGGTGTTACCACCCGCAAATCCAGCGACAATTACCGTTCGTCTAACATTGGCGGTGCCGGTCACGCCGATCAGGTTATTAGTGGCGATGCTATAAAAGATGCACCTACGCTTTCATCCGGGCTGAATGGCCTGGCCCGTGGTGTTCAATTTATATCGGGAGTTGCTTCGTTAATAAATGGCAAAACAATTTCTGCAGGCAGTCAAAGTCAGGAAAACATGTTGTTGGTGGTTGATGGTGCAGAAATAGGCCAGGGTGCGAATATCGACCAATATAATCCCGGTTCAATTGAAACGGTTGAGATATTAAAAGGGCCGAATGCGGCTATTTATGGTATAGAAGGAGGACAGGGTGTAATTGTGCTTACATCCCGACAGGGCGGGCAAAAAACCGAGGTTTTAAGCAAAGAGATGTCACCGGGTATTTTCTCCATACAGCCGAAAGGTTTTTATAAGGCCCGTGAATTTTACGCGCCAGCTTATAACGGTCAGCCTGCAAGTTCGTTGCCAGATACACGGACTACTATATTTTGGAAACCAGACGTTAACACCGATGCAGATGGCAATGCTACTTTAAACTTTTTTAACGCGGATGGCACAGGCAACTACCGGGTAGTAGTTGAGGGTATGGATACAAAAGGCAACTTGGGCCGACAGGTATTTAGGTACAAGGTGGAGTAGCTTTGAGTCCGGAAAGTCGGAAAAGTCAGTAAAGTCCGAAAGATGCTGCAGATAGTTTGGAGAATAGTTAGCTCATCTCCAAACTATCATAATCCGAATTAATAATCAACAACCCAGCGCACGCTAATAGCAAATAGAATTACCAATTAAATCTGCGAATATTCTGTTGGTTGTATCATCGTTGAAGTTATTTTGCTCACCAACAGCGAATCGGCGTATTCAGGAACGGCGCTTATCTTTTTCCATTCGGGATCGGCTCCAAATGCTTTCCAATGGGCAGCTTTGGCACCCATGTCGTCGAAGGTTATCATATAAGTAAGGTTTGGTCTTAATGCGCCGATGATGGTTTCGCCCCAAAAGACAGGGTTAAAGCCAAGGCGTTTAAAGATGTCAATTTCGCCTTCGTCGTTAAACATTTTAATTTTCATTTTGCCTGCAATTTCGCTGGCGCTTTGGTACTGGCGCAATTCAAAAATACGGGGCTTTTGCGCCGGGGCCTCCAATTTGGGCATGTGTACAAATGCTTTCATTAACGAACTGTCAATCCATTCGTAAGCGGGCATACTTGCAGGAGCATTCAGGTAATTGGCGCCTTTGGTTAAAAAATCGGGGTCTTTACCAATGTTTGCAGCAACGGTAGTAAAATGCTCCATGCTATTATAGGGTACCAGCACAAATATCTTGGTTTGCCCAACGAGCGTCATCTCTGTAAATACGCCAACATGTTTTACGCCAAGGCGGTTTAAGGCGGGAATGGCGGCATTTTTAAAATAATCTTCCACCAGTTTTTGTTGTGCGCTGCTGGTTAGGGTATAGGTGCGTAATTCGTAATATTCTAAACCGTCGGCGGGGTCGTTTGTATTCATGGCATTGCTTATAGCGGGAGCTAAAGTTACGGCCGCACCGCTTATTACAGATGTTTTTATAAATGAACGTCTTTTCATTGTTGTGATTGCGCTATTTGATTGGGTAGCTAATATAAGCTTATTCAGGTTAAACCTAAGTTAACTTTCTGTATTTTATCCGTCGGCTTGTTCCGATAGTTTCGTCAGCGCATCTTCATTTTGTATAGAAATATATTTTCCTAAAATCCCGATCAGTTTATCCTCCACCAACTCATTTATCACCCTGAATAACGACTCATAAGCGGCACCCGTAAAAGCGGCCAGGTCCTGCCGGCTAATGTCAACTGCAAGATAGCCTCCGGTTGTTATACCAAATTGATTTTTTAGGTTGAGCAAAGCTTGCGCCACCCTACCCTTAACCGGCATGTGCGCCAGGTTTCGCATCCTTTTTTCTGACTCCTGCAGCTGATTGGCCAACATGGTTAGTAGTTGCCGGGTAAAACTGACATTAACGTTTAATGTCGATTCAAAAAAATCCATCGGAATAAAACAAACAACCGCCGCCTCAATAGCGGTTGCCGATATAGGGTAAACCGCATCATCGCCCAAACCCAGCTGACCAACTACGTCGCCAGTGCGGGCAAACCGTAAAATTAACTCTTTTTCGCGGCCCCATCTTTTATGCACTTTTATAACACCGCTGTAAACAAAGTAAATGCCTTTTACTTCATCGCCTTCGTTAAACAATGCCTGCCCTTTTTTTACCGCCAGGTTTTTACGGTTAGCCGCAATAGCCGGCAGCCAATGGTTTAAACAAAACCGGCACATAAAACAGCTTTTTAAATCGCAAACAGGTTTTGACATAGTTTCTCAGAAAACTTACGTGTTAATTTTTTACCACAAAGAACACGAAGATTTCACGAAGAACACCAAGAAAAAATAAAAAATAATTAGCATGTGTCACATTGAAACAGAATTACAGATAACATTCGCATTATTGTTGGCACGGTTTACAATATTGCACACATAACAAATACAATATAAATCAACACCCATATCTACAGTTTATATTACACATGCAATACAAATTACAAATTTTAGATATTTTTAAGCTAATAAACTATTACCTTTGCAAAAAAAATTAAGGAGCGGGTACACTATCGGTTTATTCCAAATTAGCAAGCAGCCGTTTTTTTCAAAAAACAATGAAACACACTACCAATACATCAGGCATACCAATTTCGCCATCGTTAAATTATCCGCAGGATACTCCCAACGGAAACAAAAATAGTTTTCGGCTAAAGAAAAGATTATTACGCATTTCGTTCTTTTCGGTTATCGTGGCCGTAGCGGTTTCGGTTATCGCCAGATTGCTGGTATGGCTCATTAACCTGGTCACTAATATTTCATTTTTCGGTTCGTTTTCTGTTTTATTTCATAGCCCGGCAGGTAATCATTTGGGTTTATGGGTTATTGTTATACCAGCATTAGGTGGTATCCTGGTTGGTTTAATGGCATATTATGGTTCGGCAGCAATCAGGGGGCACGGCATACCCGAGGCAATGGAGCAAATATTAACCAATCAAAGCCGCATCAAGCCTGCCATCACCTTTTTAAAACCTATATCATCCGCAATAGCCATAGGTACAGGTGGCCCGTTTGGCGCCGAAGGCCCTATTATAGCTACCGGCGGCGCATTAGGATCAACCATTGGGCAACTATTTAAAATTACAGCCAATGAGCGCAAAGTATTGCTGGCGGCAGGTGCAACGGCGGGCATGTCGGCTATATTTGGTACGCCCATTGCTGCTGTTTTTTTGGCAATTGAGTTGTTGCTTTTTGAATTTTCGCCAAAAGCCATTTTGCCGGTAGCATTGGCCTGCATTACAGGCGCAGCCGGCCATCATGTATTGTTTGAAACCGGGCCGGTTTTCCCGATGCCCAACCTTGCAACGCCATCCAACACTGCGCTGGCTATTTATAGCTTTATTGGCCTTATTACCGGCTTTTTATCCATGGGGCTCAGCAAAATAGTCTACGTCGTTGAAGATGCTTTCGAAAAGCTGCCCATCCATTGGATGTGGTGGCCTGCCCTCGGTGGCCTTGCCGTCGGTACAATAGGTTATTTTGCACCACACACTTTGGGAGTAGGGTATGATAATATCATCAATGTATTATCAGGAACACTTACCCTGGCTATTGTTATAAGGTTATGCTTTTTAAAATTTCTGTCATGGGCCATTGCATTGGGCAGCGGCACTTCGGGTGGTACGCTGGCTCCTTTACTAACTATTGGCGGTGCAGGAGGCGCTATTCTAGGAATCCTAATCATCAACTTGTTTCCGGATGCAGGTATCAGTATACCAATGGCAGCGCTGGTGGGTATGTCGGCCATGTTTGCCGGCGCGTCGCGAGCTTATTTAACCAGCATTACCTTTGCACTGGAGGCTACTATGCAATCGCATGCCTTACTACCGCTGCTGGGAGGATGCACGGCATCGTATTTGATTTCATTTTTCCTGATGGAAAACACCATCATGACCGAAAAAATTGCCCGCCGTGGCGTTTTCACCCCGGATTCGTTTGAGGCCGATGTGTTAAGTAAGTTAACCGTAGGTCAGGTAATAAATGACGACGGCCTGGTGCTTAGCTCGGACAATACCGTTAAAGAAGTGCGCGAATGGTTAAAAACAAATAACGGACAGGCTAATTATTTTGTAATGATTAACACCGGGGGCGAATATATTGGCACCATAAGCCGCACCGATATTTTCAGGCACGGCCTCGACCCACTTTCGCACCTGGGCGATATAGTAAAGGATGGCGATGTGTATGTGCGTAATACCGATAGTCTGCGCACAGCCGTTGAACTGTTATCGCGACAAACGGCCGAAGTGCTACCTGTTATAGCAAATGACAGCAATAAAGTTATTGGCGTTTTATCCTACCGGGATATATTGTCTGGCTACAAGGGACAGCAGCAAGAAAATGAATATGCGTATGTGCATATTTCTTTAAAACGCCAGCGCTTAAAAATGCTAAGCAAGGGCAGAGATTTGATCAATATTAATGAGGCGCATTCATAATAATCAAAAGTCTTTAGTCTGAAGTCCTGAGCCGAAGTTTGTTTTCATTTGCCTTTATTCCCATGCTATTGGGGGTAAAAATCCGGTTCGGTGTTAACGGTACTTATCCAAAAAGCAATTGGACAAAGGCAAACGCCAAAAACTTCGCAGTTTCAAAAACTTCTTAAGTTTACCGTCCATCATTCACCGACACTTTTTACCTCCTCACCGACATCTGTAAACACCCTGCCAATATTTGGTTGCCGGGGCCTTAATATCGCTATACTTTTGGGTATAATTTAATTCAGAAGACAATGACAACTAACATAGAAAACCCAAACGCACAACATAATGGTCGCACCATAGCCGGCATAATTATTTTAGTAATAGGCTGCATATTTTTAGTGGACCAGTTGAACCTTTTTTTCATCCCACACTGGTTATTTAGCTGGCCAATGTGGATGATAGCCTATGGCGTTTACATGGGCGGAAAATACAATTTTAAGAAGCCGATTTGGCTGTGGATAACCGTAATAGGCACCGCGTTTTTGCTAACCGAAAACCTGGATAATGCCGAACGTTTTGTGTGGCCCATAGCAATAATAGGCGTAGGTACCTGGATGGTACTCAAACAACGGAAACCGGTTGACGTACAATATCCGGGCAATAACTATACAAAAATATAACAGGTTTAGGTTTAGTTTTGATAAGTGGCGAAGCGCCGGATGGGGAAACCTGTTCGGCGTTTTGTGTTAATTGGATACGGTAAACCACGGGATATGTAGAGCACCTTTTTTTAAGTTTATATTTATATTATCGCCGTTGGTGTACCGATTATAGGTAGATTCTGAAACTTCAATATTCTTTAGCTTTTGATCGGAATCCCACGAATTTAATTTAAAGTGGTAATGCACGCTCTTACTATGTTCTATCCATTTATTGTAAACCGTGGTGTGAATTAATTGTGGCGCAGAGTTATCGAATACGCAGTTAACTTGGATAGTACATCCATAGCCATAAATTAATCCTGCTACAGTCATCATAATTATTTGCCCTGCAACTGATTCTGCTTCCTTGTTTATTCCACCGAAATACAATAAGCCAATAATTATCAAAGTAATACCAACAAAGGGGAACCACATATTCTGATATTTAGAAATTTCAAAATCAGATAACGCTCTTAAGGCCATGACAAAGGCCGGCATCATAAACCCCAACATAGTGGGTGAAGCAAGGCTTCTTTCGCTGCTGGATAAAAACTTTATCAGCCCTTTTCCACTTATCATTAATAAGAACCCAAATAATGGGAAAGAAATTGTTATCAAAGCCGAAACCAAACCGTTCCTGCAAAAGATCAACGTAAATCCTAGTATAAATCCTATTATAACCCGTTGGCGGAATTAATTTCCACTTAAGTCAAATATAATGCAAGCTTGGTATTTTACAACCCTTTAAATAAAAAAGCCCATCTAAATAAATAGAATAGGCTTCCAGAGTTACCAGTTCCTCTCTTATTTCTTTTAGAAGTTGTTCAAAAGTATTTAGACTTTTATTTAAGCATTTAATTATTCGGTAATTATTTCATAATCGGGACAAAGCCAACTTTAGAGATAGATTCAAAAATGTTCTCTTTGTACTGATCTGGAACCTTACTTATAAGAACGGTTTTATTTTCCTTATTTATTTCATAATAAAATTCATCGCCAAGTTTTTCCTTAACTTGATTTAACATTGTAGTTACTGCTAAAAAAGGGAAATTGTCTTTAAATTCACTTATTGTTGTCATATCGTCTCATTTAAT
>JABDBM010000018.1:57253-57578 GCA_013288685.1 Bacteroidota bacterium
TTTGTCAAAAATCAATACAATTCCATTACCTGTATTTGTAACCCCAAATAAGATCCTTTTCCAGTAACAGGTAATTTAATATGTTTGATATTCATATTACGACTTAACAAATCGATATCCAAAAAATATTCACTATTTTTAACTTTATTCCGGGCTTTCTCAACTTTATCAATAAAACTTTCGTAGTCGATCAATTCTTTTGCTCGTTCTATTGCTGATTGAAAGTCAGTTGGGATAACATGGGTTTCTTCTATAGTATGAATATCCTTATCAGTATCAATACCTGTTAAAAAATCCAATGAATCGAATTGGTTACGAATATTAG
>JABDBM010000019.1 GCA_013288685.1 Bacteroidota bacterium
GTTCAGTCCATAAATTGGCTTGTCCGCCTAAAATTAGCCTCGCATCAACACTGTCGGGCACCGGGTCAAATTCATAAGTTTTATTTAAGCGCAGGGTTGCATAAACGTGTGTTTCGTTTACCATATCGCTTTGCATATAATCAAGGTAAGCAAAAGTGGTTGGGCTCATCACCACCTGGTGTCATCCTGGGTGTAAAAGCCGCCGTATGTACTTTCGATTCTACAATTTTTTCAAGGCGCTTTTCAAAATAGCTTTGTACTTCTTCGTAAGTTTTCAGGTTTTCGCGTTTCATTAGTGCGGTAACCGAATCGCTTTTCTCCCAATATTCTTTATTGCACTCATCACCACCCATGTGGATATAGCCAAACGGAAACAGCTGTGCTACCTCGGTTAATACCTTATCCAAAAACTTGTAAGTTTTTTCGCTTGATGGATTTAGCGTATTATCATTATGCATGTGCTCGCCCGAACGGGTTACATATGGCGTGGTTGGTGTTGTACACGATAGTTCGGGATACGAAGCAACGGCCGCCATGCTATGGCCGGGTACATCCACCTCTGGCATAATATCAATAAACTTGCTTTTGGCATATTTCACCAACTCCCTGATGTCATCCTGGGTGTAAAAGCCGCCGTATGTACGCGGCTCGTCGGCTTTCGGTGTAGAAAACTGGCCGAACTGGCCAATTTTTTTGATATTGTAGGCACCTACTGTGGTTAATTTGGGCAAGCTTTTAATCTCTATACGCCAGCCTTCATCATCCGTAAGGTGCATGTGCAACAGGTTAAATTTGTAAAGCGCCATTTGGTCGATGTATTGCTTCACTTCATCCTTAGTAAAAAAGTGGCGCGATACATCAAGCATTAAGCCTCTCCAGCCGAACCTTGGATAATCTACAATATCAACGCAAGGCGCAACCCATTTTACGTCTTTTGCCAATTCCACACTTTCAATTTCTTTCGGAAAAAGCTGAGTAAGCGTTTGTACACCATAAAATAAGCCTGCGGGCTCGTTGGCTTTTATAATAATGCCCTTAGCGGTAACCCATAAATGGTAGCCTTCTTTACCCAGGGTAGTATCGGCCTTGCTGTTTAGTTGCAATTTAATGGCTGCAGGTGCGGCAAAACTGTTTTTTACAGTAACAACTGCGCCGGTTGACGTGGTTAGTTTATGTTTAAGGTAATCGGTAACCGGTTTCATGCCGGCTTCGGCGCCTGCTTCAATTACTACGTACTTGGGCAGCGTATACTGTCCATCGTTTGTAATAACTTTTACCGGCTCGGGTATAATAGCCAGCCCATTTTCGGCAGATTGGCCAAATGACAAATGCGTTACGAGGCAGCAACACAGTAGTAAGGATAATTTTAGTTTCATCAGAAATTTATTAAAGGTTTTATTTGGTGGGGGTAACAGCAACTAAATTATACTTTTTAAATAATATTAAAAAGTGTTTGGCGCTAAAATCTTTGATTTATTAATTTTATATTGCGTCATCAAGACACAATTGTAAACCAAACTTAACCAAAATTTCATGAAAACACGTTCTGCATGGGTAATTTGCCTTGCTTTAACAACTGCATCCATTCTATTTTATGCGTTTGTACCCGCTACGGGCAGCCGTAAAATTGCTGATACAATCCGTATTGAGACAGGGCAAATATCAGGCGTTAAGAGCAATACAAGTGATGTCGTATCATTTAAAGGCATTCCGTTTGCCGCGCCGCCGGTTGGAGCATTGCGCTGGAAAGCCCCGCAACCTGCCCAAAGCTGGACCGGCGTTAAAAAATGCGATGCCTTTGGCCCCAGCCCCATGCAGCCAACGCCAAGGCCTTTTGGCGTTTACACTGCTGAATTTTTGATTCCGGAACAACCAATTAGCGAAGATTGCCTGTACCTTAACGTTTGGACAAAAGCAAACAAGGGAGCTAAAAAGCCCGTTTTGGTGTGGATATACGGCGGTGGCTTTGGCAGCGGCGGCGCTGCAGTACCGATTTATGACGGTGAGGCCCTGGCAAAAAAAGGAATTGTGGTAGTGGTGATCAACTACCGCGTTGGCGTCTTTGGTTTTTTGGCACATCCCGATTTAAGTAAGGAATCGCCCGACCATGCTTCGGGTAATTATGGGCTGATGGATCAGGTAGCCGCTTTACAATGGGTAAAACGGAATATAGCTGCCTTTGGCGGCAATCCGGATAATGTGACTATCGACGGCCAATCGGCAGGCGCCATGAGCGTTAATTGTTTGGTGGCATCTCCCGTTGCAACAGGTTTGTTTAACAAGGCTATTGCCGAAAGCGGTTCTATGTTGTTAAAAAAGGCCTCCTTTAGCCTCGGCGACCGTGAAGGTGCTGAACAGCAGGGTGTAAAGTTTGCTGAGGCAGCACATGCTAAAACTTTGCAGGATTTGCGGAGTATGTCGGCAGATTTCCTAATGAAAGTGCCCGGCCGGATGGGACCAATCGTGGATGGTTATGTACTGCCCGAACCTGTAGCCCAAATTTTTGCCGAAGGAAAAGAAAATAAGGTGCCCGTTATTACGGGATGGAATGCCGACGATGCCTTTATCGGTGCTTTTAAAAACAAGGATGCATTTCAGCAACAGGCAAAAGAGCAGTATGGTGCTGATGCCGGGGAGTTTTTAAAATACTATCCCGCCAATAGCGATGAAGAGGCGGCCCGTTCACAAATTAACATCAACCGCGATATGACCTTTGCCATTTCCGGCTACAAATGGGCAAAAATGCAAAGCGAAGAACATGGCGCACCTATTTACCTCTATAACTTTAACCATAGGCTGCCCGCGGCACCCGATTTTGTAAAATATGGCGCATTCCATACCGGCGAGGTAGCTTATGTATTTGATAATTTAAAATTCCTTAATCGACCTTGGCTACCCGAAGATCAGCCGCTGGCCGATTTAATGTCTGATTACTGGGTGAATTTTATCACCACCGGTAACCCCAACGGCAAGGGCTTGCCTGCGTGGCCAAAGTTTGATGTAAAAAGCAGTAACGCCGTTGTATTTGATAAAACTGCTGTTAGCGGAGAACTGCACGATAAGGGGGAATTGGAGTTTATGTTGAAGAGGTTGGGGGATTAAACACAATTTGTCATCCTTGAGTGCGGCGAAGGATCCTCTCAACGCTGCAATTGCCCCACATGTCAGGTCCGCTATGCATGTCGTAGAAGATCCTTCGCTGCGCTCAGGATGATAAAAGGAAATTACTATATTGCGTCAACCAATTAACAAACCAAATTATGTCATCCGACCGCAGAAAATTTATCAAACAATTGGGGGGCACCATTGCCCTCACCTCTGCTTCGCTCAGCAGCTTTGCCGCAATGGAAGACCATGAGCACAGAATACTGACCGCCGAAAAACGCGTTAGCGCTAATGATAAAATACGCATTGCCACTATTGGCATGGGTATTATGGGTTTTAATGATACCCGCACCGCGCTGGCTTGCCAGGGCGTTGAGCTGGTTGGCGTTTGCGATTTGTACCAGGGCCGGTTGGACCACGCGAAAGAAGTTTTTGGCGCCGGCATTTTTACCACCATGGATTACCATGAAATATTGGACCGTAAAGATGTTGATGCAGTAATTATAGCCACCAGCGATAACTGGCACAGCACTATTGCCATTGCCGCTATGCACAAAGGCAAAGCCGTATATAGCGAAAAACCGATGGTGCATTATATTAGCGAAGGTTTAGGTGAAATAAGGGCACAGCAGGAAACCAAGGCGGTTTTCCAGGTCGGCAGTCAGCGGGTAAGCAGCATATCGTTTAAAAAGGCTAAAGAATTATACCAGGCCGGTGCCATAGGGCAAATCAACTCTATCGAAGCATCATTTAACCGCCAAAGTGCGTTAGGGGCCTGGCAATATACTATTCCGCTTGATGCATCGCCAAAAACGGTTGCCTGGGACAGGTATCAGGCCAACGAAAAAGTAAAACGTCCGTACGATAGCAACCGCTTTTTCCGCTGGCGCAATTACCGTGAATATGGTACGGGTGTGGCAGGCGATTTGTTTGTGCACCTGCTGTCGGGCATCCATTTTATTACGGATTCAAAAGGCCCCAGTAAGATATACGCTATCGGTGGCACCTACTATTGGAAAGACGGACGCAATGTGCCGGATGTGATGAGCGCAGTTATTGAATATCCGGCAACAGCCGAACACCCGGCATTCCAGGCTATTTTGCGGGTTAACTTTATAAGCGGCGATGGCGAACGCACCACTACAAAAATTATTGGGTCTGAAGGGGTGATTGATCTCTCCAACGAAGGAGATGGTTTTACCATCCGTAAACAGAAATTACCTGTTGCACCAGGCATAGGCGGCTGGGATTCGTTCAGTACCTATACCGATGCTATGCAAAAGGCATTAATGGATGATTATAACAAAAAATATTCGGCGGCAGATCAGCAGCGGACCGATATTCCGGGCGTAACCTACAGCGCACCGGCAGGGTATAGTGCCAATATTGATCATTTTAATGCGTTTTTTGATGGTATCCGCACTGGCAAACCAATTGTGGAAGATGCTGTTTTCGGTTTCCGTGCTGCCGCGCCAGCGTTGGCCTGCAATGCAAGCTATTTTGAAAACAAAGTGATTCATTGGGACCCGGTGAATATGAAGTTGATTTGAGAAAGTCCGGAAAGTCAGTAAAGTCCGAAAGTCCGGAAAGAAGAAAAAGAGAGTGTAGCTCTTGTTGGTGTTTACCTCGCTAACAAGAGCCACTCGACTTGATAATTGAAGTTGTAAACCCAGTTCCCAATGTTCCAATGGAACATAGTGCCTGCACATTTATCATTACCTTTGGTAGCGTTGAACCTCTACCAGTATTTATGATTACATCCACATTATCCGTATCCAAAAACTACCTGTACGCAGCATTTATAGCGATTATTATATTAATAATCGGCCTTTTCTTATTGCATGCCGCCGCCCCGGTGAAAAGGGACCTGGTTGCCACGGGTTTTCTGGTTGATATTGTAGTTACTTTTCCTGTGGTGTTTTATTTTTTGGTTATCCGGCCGCTCCGCATCAAAAAATGGAAAATGGTTTTGGTATTTACCTGTTGTTGTGGGGTGGCGTATTGTATTTTGCCTGCTCATCAGCAATATTATATTATTCAACTACGAAAACTTACCGTCGGCTTAGAATTAGGCGTGCTCATTTACGCATTAAGCAAAATCAAAAAAATAAGATCAGTTTATTACCAATTGCAGGCTGATTTCCCGGATACTGCCTATAACTTACAAAAAAGTATGATGCAAATTTTAGGTGGCGGTGTGGCTGTAAAAGTTCTGGCATCGGAACTTACTATTTTAAACTTCGGGCTGTTTTGGTGGAGGAAAAGCAAGGCGGGCCAGGCATCCGCCAAACGGTTCAGCGTTTATAAGGAATCGGGTTATGCAGCTTTCTTTGGTGTGCTTTTAACAGTTTGCTTTATTGAGCTGGTTGCTTTTCATTTAGCATTAATGCATTACAGCAATACTGCTGCCATTGTACTCACGGTATTAAGCGCCTATGGGACACTATTTATTATCGGCGATTTTTCGGCAATTGTAAAAAGCCCGGTTACGATTTTGGATGGCCGGCTGTTATTACGGACCGGATTACGCTGGCGGGCGGTTATTGATAACACAAATATAGCATCCGTTGAAAAGGTTAAAGACAGCTTTCAGCCGGGTGATGGTTGTTTCAAAGGTGGCGTTATGAAAAGCAGCATTAATATATTGTTCACCTTTAAAAATCCCGTAACCATTGAACGCTTGTACAGAAAGCCAATAATGGTAAAACAAATTGTAATGTGTGTTGATGAGGCAGATGCTTTTATTGACAGGTTAGTGTGCAGTTGATTAATTTGTCGTTTGTTTTAATGGGTTGGCAATTTGACTTTTTATGACCCGGAGGGTCATAAAAACAGCTCAACAATCACTCGTTTTTAAACCTATCCAAACTATCCTTATAGCCCAGGGTATTTCAATTACCTGATATACATTATCCCCTTTTTTCTTTCCGGCCTTTCCTTTCCCGATAATTATCGGGATTTCCGACTTTCCGGACTCCTCTCTCCAATATTAACTCTCTGTAAGTAAAAAGTAACTTTTCTGTTATAAAATAATTGCCGCCTTAACCTTTTCTAAATCTAACGTTAAGCATTGCTTAATGTTAATTTAGTTTACCAATAATAAACAAAGTTTAGTATTGCTGCATGAAAAATACCTTTCGCACACAATTAAACTTTAACAGATGAAGCAGATTTACAACCATTTAAGAACCGTGTTTGCGGTTTTGTTACTCTGTATTGCTCCGGTACTCCTGTTCGGGCAAACAAAGATCGGTGGTATAGTAACCGATGAAAATAAACAACCTTTGCCCGGCGTAAGCGTTATGGTTAAAGGTACTTCGACCGGTACAACTACCGATATCAATGGCAGGTTTACCTTGTCGGCCGCCAGTGGCCAGGTGTTAACGGTTAAGTTTTTAGGCTACCTGCCACAACAAGTTACCGTTGGCAACCAAACGGATTACAGCATTGTTTTGGCCGAGGATACCAAAAACCTGAATGAGGTAGTAGTAACAGCCCTTGGTGTTAAAAAAGAAACCAGGCGCATTGGTTACGCTACCCAAACAGTAAACGGCGCCGATTTAGTTACCGCCCGCGACCCTAACCCCATTAACGGTTTAATAGGTAAAGTGGCCGGTTTATCTATTGGCGCCACGTCCGAAATATTGGGCGTTCCAAACATTACTATGCGCGGTAACACCGTATCACTGTTTGTTATTGACGGTTTGCCATTCAATTCGGATACTTTCGACCTTAGCCCGGATGATATTGATACCTATACCGTATTAAAAGGCCCTGCTGCAGCAGCTTTATACGGTAGCCGTGCACAATACGGCGCCATCCTGATCACTACTAAAAAAGGTAGCTCGAAAAAAGGGATTACTATTGACGTAAATAGCAGTACTGTTATTAACAAAGGCTTTTTGGCGTTCCCACGCATCCAAAACTCCTTTGGCCCAGGTGAAAATACCTTTTACACATTTGTGGATGGTAAAGGCGGCGCACCGGGTGGTGTGGATAGTGACTACGACGTTTGGGGCCCTTACTTCGCGGGTCAGTTAATTCCGCAGTATGACAGCCCGGTTATTAACGGCGTTCGCCAGGCTACACCATGGACTGCCCGTGGCGCAAACAACCTGGCTAACTTTCTGAAAACAGGTTTTCAAACCAATAATAACATAGCCTTAACGTCAACCGGCGAGAATTACACTACCCGTTTTTCGGTTTCGCAGCAGCACCAGAATAGCTACATCCCATCGCAGTACCTCGATATTGCAAATGCCAACATCTACGCATCATTCAACGCATCAAAACGTTTGAAATTTGAAGGTAGCCTTGATTTTAACAGGCAGAGCACTGACGACTTTCCGGACGTTCAGTACGGCCCAAACAGTATTATCTATAACATGGCTATCTGGACAGGTGCCGACTGGAGCGTTAATGCACCGGATATTAAAGCAATTTGGCAGCCGGGTAAAGTGGGTGTACAATCAGAATTTGAGGAATATACCCGTTATCATAACCCCTATTTCTTAACTTCAGTTTGGACACGGGGGCATTACAAAAATGATACTTATGGTTATTTATCAGGAAACTTTATAATTGACAAGCACTTAAATGTTACTTTAAAAAACCAGATTGATACCTATAACCTGCTACGTACCGAAGACCTGCCATACTCGGCACACCCTTACGGACGTGAAGGTAACCAGGGCGATTACCGCGAAGACCGCCGTGATTTATTTGATAACAATACCCTGTTAACTTTAAACTACGATTATACAGTTGCCAAATTTTTAAACTTATCGGGTTTGGTAGGAGCTAACCTGCGCAGTTTTAAATACAATTCGAGCTGGGTATCTACTGATTATTTGAATGTTCCTGGCGTATATGCGTTCAGTAACTCCAAAAACCCCATTGAAGCAACAAGCTTTTACTCTGCCGAACGTCAGATCAGCGAATTTGCGTCGTTAGACGCTTCTTTCGGAAAATATGCTACTTTATCGGGAACTATCCGTAACGAAAGATCCTCGGCATTCCAAAATGTAACTAATTATAGTTATCCAAGCGCGGCGGTAGCTTCGGTTATTTCTGATTATGTAAAACTGCCAGAATTTATCTCGTTTCTGAAAGTAAGGGCTTCTTATGCCAATATCAAATCTGATGAAACCAGTCCAACTATCGGCCCTGCTCCATTCAGTACAATTACTGCTTTCGGCGGCTCTACAGGTGCATCGTTGTATGATAATCCGCTGGGTTATGGTACCACGTACGATTCTCCGTATAATGGCCCTAACTACGCTTTAAATACATCTTTCTCAACTGCTAAACCTTACGCCGGTCAAACAGCAGGTTATGCTTCTGATTATTTGTACCAAAGCGCCATCAAAACTTTTACACGTGTTAACTACGAAGAGGGTTTTGATATTAAATTCCTGCAAAACCGTTTAGGATTGGCTGCCACAGCTTTTCAATATATTGACGGTCCGCAGATTTTACCAAATACCATTTCAACTTCTACAGGCTATATAACCGAGTATTTGAATGCGTTAAAAACAAAGAAAACAGGTTATGAAGTTTCCCTTACCGGTACGCCAATAAAAGACCTTAGCGGTTTTGGTTGGGATGTGTTGGTTAACTGGTCGACCTATAAGGATGTTTATGAGGAACTTCCTCCGGGCCAAACCACTTACAATACGTTTTTCCAAAAAGGCGACCGTGTTGACAAGTTTTACGGAACCGCTTTCGTAAGAAACCAACAAGGCCAAATCATTAACGGATCGAATGGCGAAGCGCTGGTAAACCCGGTACCTCAATATTTGGGTCATTTAGGTGCCGATTATACCTGGAGTATTTTTAACCGGGTGCACTATAAAAACTTAGGCATGAGTTTCCAGTTTGACGGCTCGGTTGGTGGTGTTACTGCCGATTACGTGTTTAACAAAACCGTACGTGGTGGTAGCAACGCGCTTACTGCCGAAGGCGCTTTGGGTGCTGCCCGTTACCAGGACTGGTTAAACTTTGGTAAAGCTGGTTATGCCGGTTCGTATGTAGGCCAGGGTGTGGTTATATCAAATAATGTAGCCCCCAATTTCGACTCGAAGACCGGCGCGGTATTAAACTATAGCGCCCTGCAATATGCGCCAAATACGCATACCGCTTTTGTGCAGGAGTACGCCAGCGAATATTACAACGTAACAGAATCGAACCTGATGAGCAAAACTTATGCTAAACTTCGCGAGGTAACATTTGATTATACCTTCCCCGCCAAATGGCTTAAAGGTACCTTCATCACTAAAGCTTCGGCTTCGTTGTATGGTCGTAACTTATTGTACTTCTACAAAGATCCTAAGTTTAAAGATGTTGACTTAGACCAATATGCCAATAGCAATACATCGCTTACAGGCTTGCAATCGCCAACTGTGCGTAGTTATGGTCTTAACATAAAATTATCATTCTAATCAAAAACAGATAATGATCATGAAAAAGATATTTAGAATTTTTTTACTGCCAATGCTGATGCTATTGACAGTAAGCAGTTGTAAAAAGAGTTTGCAGGACTTAACTCAAAATAATAACGTCCCTAACAGCGTGCCGGCTTCGCTGCTTTTTAATGGCATATTAAACAACATGGTTGATTTGCCCGACGGCGCGTATGCCAGCAGCAATCAAAGCAGTGTCGTTTATCAAAATACATCAAACAGGGCCGAGATATGGTGCCAGTATTATATTTATAATTACAACTATTATGGTAATAATACTTACGATTTTGATAGTGGCGCCGACTATTACACTACTATAAAGAATGTAATGGCAATGGAAGCACAGGCCACCCTGGCCGGTTCACCTGCGGTTAACCCTTACAGCGCGTTAGGTAAATTTTTTAGAGCTTACTTTTTTAGCCGCATGAGTTTGGAGCGTGGGGATATCCCAATGACGCAGGCTTTACAAGGTCTTAACGCGCTTACGCCGGTGTACGATAGCCAAAAAGCGGTTATGATACAATGTTTAACCTGGTTGGAAAACGCAAATACCGATTTAACTACGCTGATTGCCGCAGGCGGAAATACCCTGAGCGGTGACCAGTTTTTTAACGGCGACTTAACCAAGTGGCAAAAAGTGGTTAACACCTACAAACTGCGCCTGTTAATTCAGTTAAGCAAAAAAACTTCGGATGCCGACTTAAATGTAGCGTCGCAGTTTAACAATATAGTAAGCAATCCTGCAAAATATCCGTTGATGCAAAGCACGGCTGATAATTTGCAATATGTATTTGTTGCGCCAAACAATTTTTACCCGATGAATCCTAACAACTTTGGTCAAAACGGTTCAAGGCAAAATACTTCGGCAACTTATGTTGGTTTGCTTACTCAATTTCAAGACCCGCGCGTTTTTGTAACTGCCGAGCCTGCCCGCGATTTGGTTGACAATCAGCATCAAAGCCCAACGTCGTTTTCGTCGTTCGTTGGCGCCGATCCAGGTCTTGATTTAGGCGTAATGTATAATAATGCCGGTTTGTTAAAATATTCCTTTATAAACCGTAAATATTACTACTCAACCTACGTGGGTGAACCAAGCATACAAATAGGTTATGCCGAATTGCAGTTTATATTGGCCGAAGGCATTAACCGCGGCTGGACAGCGGGTGATGCCGAATCACATTATGTTGCAGGCATCCAGGCTTCCATGCAATCGTACGGTATACCAGCTACAGGTTCATTTACCGCTTATTTTTACCGCCCCGGCTCAAGCGATGTAACCAACCTGGCTAACTATGATACTTACCCGATTACCACCAACTGGGCTAATTACTATGCGCAGCCATTGGTTAAATATACAGGTGGCGCTACTGGTTTAACCCAGATTTTGCAACAAAAGTACCTGGCATTGTTCCGCCACTCGGGTTTGGAGTCGTACTATACTTACCGCCGTACCGGCGTGCCTAACTTTACTACCGGCCCGGGTACTGATAACGGTCAGCGTATTGCGCTGCGCTTTAAATATCCGGCGAGTGAGCGCGTTGCTAACACTAAAAATTATAATGCTGCATTGACGTCGCAATATGGCGGTAACGATGACATTAACGGTACCATGTGGATACTTAAATAAAAATGTTTAAACTAAAACCTGTTACAAAAACCACCTTGCCGTTTGGCGGGTGGTTTTTTGTTCAATTTAAATTAGCTTATGAAAAAAATTAGTTTATTATTTTTAGCTGTCGCGATGGGTTTGCAGTTAATGGCTCAACAAACCAAAACCCAAAACGTGATAATCGTAACACTCGACGGCTTTCGCTGGGAGGAACTTTATCACGGCGCTGATTCGGCTTTGATTAATTCAAAATTTACAGACGACAAAGCGGATATCAATAAGCATTTTTGGGCTGTAACGCCCGGAGAGCGCCGGAAAATGTTACTGCCCTTCTTTTGGACAGAAATAGCAGCCCAAGGCCAGCTTTATGGCGACCGCGATCTGGGCAATAAGGATGAAGTAGCCAATCCTTACCATTTTTCTTACCCCGGCTATAATGAAATTTTTACCGGTTTCCCGGACGTAAGGATGAATACCAACGATCCAATCCCGAATCCTAACATGAATGTGCTGGAGTTTTTGAACAAACAAAAAGGCTTCGAAAATAAGGTGGCTGTGTTTACCTCATGGCAGGTATTTCCGGCTATATTAAATGTGAAACGATCGGGCTTAATTTTAAATTCGGGATATACTGATTTTAACGGGCCGAAGATGAACGAACGTTTCAGGTATTTAAACGAATTGCAGCATAAGGTGCCGGCATTGTATGGCGATGATGTTCGCCTTGATTTTATAACTTATGAGTTAAGCAAGGAGTATTTAAAGCAGTATAAACCACGCGTACTATACCTGAGTTTAGGCGAAACGGACGATATGGCTCATGCCGGTAATTATACCATGTACTTAAGGGAAGCCCATACTGAAGACGGCTTTTTGAGCGAACTTTGGCGATACCTGCAAACGGACGAGCAATATAAAGGCAAAACAACCCTTATTATTACTTGCGACCATGGCCGGGGCGATGTTCCGCTCGAAAACTGGCGCGATCATGGCACCGATACCAAAAACTCCGAACAAACCTGGTTTGCCGTAATTGGGCCGGATACACCACCAACGGGCATCATTAAAACGCCAACAACAACTTACCATAAACAACTTGCACAAACCATTGCTAAATTGTTGGGCTTTGATTTTAAGCCGGAGGCCGGGCATGAAGTTGGTGATGCCATAGAAAGTGTTACCGGGAGTAAATAAAATTCCTTAAATTGGATAATAATGAAAGATAAATTTTTTGCGTGCACAATATTGCTTATCGCCGCCGCAGTGATAAGCGCATCAGCCCAGCAACAAGCTACAGTTTTACAGATTCCGGGCATAAATAGATATTGCAAAATTGATGAACAGGGAACTTCCGTATTACCCAGCGGGCGGTTTGTAACTCCTGCCGGGAAAATGGTCCGTATTACGCACGATCCTTTCGGGCTATCCTTATCGCCCGACGGCAAAAAAGCCGTTACGCTGCACAATGGCGTGATTAGTTTAATCGATCTCGCGTCCATGGATGTAATAAGGGTGCCATCGTACGATAAAAAAATAGTTAGCCCCATTAAAGATGGCTCGTTTTTAGGTGTAGCCTTCGCGCCAGATTCGAAGACGGTTTACCTGAGTGGCGGCGATAACGGAGCTATTATTATTTACGATACTGAAAAGCTCCGGCGCATCGATTCTTTATCACTTAATGGTATAGTGAACGGAAAAGACTACCAGGACAGCTTTACATCTGACCTGGTGCTGAATGAGGCCGGTAATGAGTTACTTGCGTTGGATAGGGGGAATTTCAGGCTGGTGCGAATTAACCTGTCCTCAAAAAAAATTACGGCATCAATACCCGCTGGCCGACAGCCATTCGGGCTTTCACTTAGCCCCGATAGAAAAACAGCCTTTGTAGCCAATGTGGGTATGTATTCATATCCGCTTATAAAAGGGGCTACACCGCAAAATGTTGATTCCATAATGATTACCCATCATCCTTATGGCAATAATACCAAAGAATCGATAGAAGGGACAGTTGTTGAAGGCAGGGAGATTCCTGGTGTTGGCAGTCCGCTGTCGCCCGAGGCCATGAGTGTGTTTACTATCGACCTGGCAACAAACCAGGTGATCAATAAGTTTAAAACCGGTTACCAGGTAGGGCAGATGATTGAAGGCGCCGAAGTGGTTGGCGGCGCAAGCCCAAATTCAATAGCAGTTGGTAGTACTTATGCTTATGTCACCAACGCTACCAATGATAATATTTCGATAATTGATTATAAAAGCAACAAACTTTTGGGTGATATCCCGATCAAAGTTGATAAAAGAATAGATCATTATCGCGGCCTTTTGCCGTTCGGTATTTGTTTAAGTAAAGATGAAAAAACGCTTTATGTGGCCCTGCTTGGCTTTAATGCAGTTGCGGTAATTGATGTACCAGCAAAAACTACCATAGGTTTAATTCCAACAGGCTGGGGCCCGTCGAGGGTAAAATTATCTGCCGACGAAAAAGAACTGTACATCACCTCGTGCCGGGGTTTGGGCGCAGGGCCTAATGGCGGTAAAGGGTTTGTGCGGCCTCCGCAGGGTACCTATATTGGCGATATTCAGTTGGGACTTTTCCAGCGGCTTCCGGTGCCCGATGCTGGTCAGATGGCCAAATACACCCAACAGGTAATTGGCAATACCTTTGAAAGTAAAACCATTGCGGTTGACCCTAAAAATCCGCTGCCTGTATTACCTGGTTTAACATCAACACCCATAAAATATATTGTTTACATCACCAAAGAAAACAGGACCTACGATGAGGTTCTTGGCCAGTTAAAAAATGCCATTGGAGATAGCACCCTGGCAAGGTTTGGCGTACATTGTGAGTATACCCTGCCCGACGCATTAAGAGTAAAACTGCCGGGCTTAAATGTATCACCCAATCATATTAAGGCGGCGCAGCAGTTTGCATTTTCGGATAATTACTATTGCGATAGTGATGCGTCTATTCATGGTCACCACTGGATGCTGGGGGTTATTCCGAACGAATGGGTGGAGGCTAACTCCAATGTGGACAAAACTGCCAAACTATTCTCGGATGCGCCCGGGCGGCGCTTTCCAGGCTCAACTGGAAGCATGGACCCGGAGGATTATGCCGAACGGGGTGGACTGTGGGAAGCAATGGAACGAAGCCATGTAGATTTCTACAACTTTGGCGAGGGAAATGAAACCGCTCATAACCGCGAAATTTGGACAGATACCTTAACCGGATCGGGGCATGTGGTGATGGTACCTATGCAAAAAGCATTGTTTCCCCGCACCAGTCATAATTATGCTGGCTTTAATACCAATATTCCCGATCAGTTCAGGATGGATCAGTTTGAAAGCGAGTTTACAAAAATGTGGATAAAAGGCAAAGCGAAAATGCCATCGCTGATTACCATGCAGGTGCCTAATGACCATACTGCGGATACGAGGGCGAAAGATGGATACCCTATGCGGCAATCGTACATGGCTGATAACGACCTGGCCGTGGGGCGCATATTGCACTTTTTAAGCCGCACCAAATACTGGAAAAACATGCTGGTGATTATTACAGAAGACGACCCTCAGGGCGGCGTTGACCATTTAGATGCGCACCGCTCTATTTTAATGCTGGCAGGTCCTTATGTAAAAAAAGGTTACGTAAGCCATACCCATGCCAATTTTGGGTCGATATTAAAAACCATCTATAATATACTGAATGTGCCTTATGTAAACCAATATGACGCTACCGGCAGCTTATTAACAGATTTTTTTACAGACAAGCCCGATTTTACGCCATACACTTTTGTGCGCAGCGATACAAGGATATTTGACCCGCAAAAAGCAATGGCAAGGTATAATAAAACCATCGACTGGCGCAAAATTGAGAAGGGTCCTGATATGGACGACGAGGAAAATGAGCGCAAGGAGCGGAATCATCTTGATAAAGGTGAAAAAGAATAACTATCAAATTTTAATCAAATCATGAAACTAATAACGATAATGCCGGCGCTGTTTTTTGTTCTCTCGGGGCAGCAATATCAACCGAATCCGGTTCCTGAAAAGAAACATAAATTTACTGTCATCGCCCACCGGGGCGACCATACTATTTTCCCCGAAAATACTTTAGAGGGCTACAACCAGGCTATAAAAAACGAAGCTGATTATATTGAAATTGATGTACGTACCACCAGTGATGGTAAATTAGTGAGTATGCATGACGCTACTGTAAACCGGATGACCAATGGTAAAGGTTTGGTTAAAGACCTTACTTTTGAACAGGTGGAGGGCCTGAAAATTAAAGCAAAAAACAGCCAGGATACTGCTACTTATCGTGTACCCACTTTTGAACAGATATTAAAACTGTGCAAAAATAAAATTCACGTTTATATTGATTTTAAAGAGGCTGATGCCATGGTTACCAACAACCTGCTGAAACAATATAAAATGGAAAAAGAGGTGCTGGTGTATATCAATAAGCCCTCACAGTTTATCGACTGGCGCAAAAATGTGCCCCAAATGCCGCTGATGGTAAGCCTTCCCGATAGTGCGAAAAACTTGCAATCGATGAAAAACTTTGTTGAGCAGTATCACCCGGATGTGCTGGATGGTGATTATACCGGATACGATAGTGCCATGCTGGCCTACGCAGCAAGCATTAACCTTCCGGTTTGGCCCGATGGCCAGGGGCCGCTGGAAAGCCCTGCGGTATGGGACAAGGCCATTGCCATAGGATTAAAAGGGCTGCAAACGGATAACCCGCCTGCGTTTGTGCAGTATTTGAAGGGTAGGGGATTGAGGTAAGTATATCCTTCTTTTTGTCCTCCTGAGCGTAGCGAAGCATCTTTTCCGGCTGCAATAGTCCACATACATAGTGGTCGCTAAGTATGTCGCAGAAGATCCTTCGCTGCGCTCCGGGATGACAAATTGTAATTGAATAACCGGTATATTTGTACCGGTTATGGTAAACAAACGCAATAAAAATCCAACAAAAACAAGGCTTATAGCCATAGCTTCGCTTACTTTTGTTATTTTTTTGATGGTTTGGTTTTCCAATTATCCCAAACTGGTTGAACGTTATTACTCCGAAGGTTTTTATCGGGCCATCTGTTGGCTGCTGCATCCGTTATTAAACCTTTTCCCCTTTAGCGTTGGCGATGTGCTGTATATACTGGTTATTGCATATCTTATTTACGCTTCAATCCGGCTCATTAAACTGGCATTTAAAAAGCAGTTTGAACAAGCGGGTTTTTTGTTGCTGGGTATAACAATTGGCACAGAAACAGGCATCCTGATTTTTTACCTGTTTTGGGGATTGAATTATTTCAGACCATCAGCGGGAGAATTGCTCAACCTGCGCAACAGCAATTTCACCACGGCCGATTTAAAAAAAGTAACGGGTATCCTTATCGACAGCGCCAATGCCACCCGGGCAGCGGTAATGCCGTCCGATCTTTTGCAAAGCAATACGGCAATTTACGTAGCTGCTAAACAAGCTGTAATAAATTTAAAGTTCGATTCGGTCCATTTTCACACTTACAGTCCTGACATAAAATCCTCAATCTTAACAGCCCTGCTCAATTATATGGGCACATCGGGTTATTACAACCCCTTTACCAGCGAGGCCCAAATAAATTACCAAATGCCTGTTTTTAACCGTCCGGTGGTTGCCTGTCACGAAATGTCGCACCAAATGGGCTTCGGGGCCGAAGACGAGGCCGATTTTGTAGGTTATCTTGCCGGCATAGGTTCCCATAACCGTTTGCTGCGGTATTCAGCTTATCATCTCGCTGTCGAAGAGTTTATGTATTCACTTCGTTCGCGCGATACTACGGCTTTTAAGGAACTAAGAACACAAATCTCAGTACCCGTACACAACGATTTTAAAGCCGACAGGTTATATTGGCAAGCCTACCAAAGCCAGATAAATCGCGTAAGCAGTATTTTTTATGATAAATTCCTGAAAGTAAATAACCAGCCAAAAGGATTAGAAACTTATAACCAAATGGTGCTGCTGGTGATGGCGCTTTATAAAAGGGGTTCATAGTTGGTTGTTCATGGTTCATAGGTCGTGGTTCATGGAATGAAGGTTGAGGGAATATAGCTTGTGAAAAGGACAAGGCGGAAGCTGTTGGTGATGGCTGGCCCGCTTCTTTCTGCTATGAACCATGAACCATGAACCATGAACTCTTTTAACCATGAACTGTGAAAGAATTCCCCCTGCGATACCAACTTTTACAATTAATTTGGATAATATTGTATGCTGGTAAAAATAACACAACATTATTAATGAAAATAGCCTTAATAACAGGAATTACAGGGCAAGATGGCGCATATTTGGCGGAATTTTTGCTGAAAAAAGGATACGAAGTACATGGTATAAAGAGAAGGGCATCGTTATTTAATACAGAGCGTATTGATCATCTCTATCACGACCCGCACGAACCTAACGTAAAATTTAAACTGCATTATGGCGATTTAACAGACTCGACCAACTTAATACGGTTAATACAAGAAATACAGCCCGACGAGATCTATAACTTAGCTGCACAAAGCCACGTAAAGGTGAGTTTTGATACGCCCGAATACACTGCAAATGCCGATGGTATAGGCACCCTGCGTATTTTGGAGGCTGTTCGCCTGCTGAAACTGGAGAAAAAAACAAGGATTTACCAGGCCTCAACCTCCGAGCTTTACGGATTGGTACAAGCAGTTCCGCAAAGCGAAACTACACCTTTTTATCCGCGGTCGCCTTATGCGGTTGCCAAATTGTATGGATACTGGATAATTGTAAATTATCGCGAGGCGTATGATATGTATGCCTGTAACGGTATATTGTTTAACCACGAAAGCCCTATACGCGGCGAAACGTTTGTTACCCGCAAAATTACCCGTGCCGCTTCAAAAATAGCCATGGGCCTGCAGGATTGCCTTTTTGTAGGCAACCTTTCGGCACAGCGCGATTGGGGACATGCCAAAGATTATATTGAAGCCATGTGGTTGATGTTACAACAGGAAAAAGCAGAAGATTTTGTAATTGCAACCGGCGTTACTACCACCGTAAGAGAATTTATAAAAATGACGTTTGGCGAGTTAGGGATAGAGGTAGAATTCAGTGGAAAGGACGAAAATGAGCGCGGCGTAATTATAGATATTGATCAGGCTAAAGTTGATGAACTGGGCTTGAACACAGAAGGCTTAAAGTTAGGCAAAACGGTGGTAAAAGTGGACTCCAAATATTTCAGGCCAACCGAAGTTGAACTGCTGATTGGCGATGCCACGAAGGCTAAACAAAAGCTGGGATGGATTCCGAAATACGATTTGCAAGCCCTGGTGAGCGATATGGTGCAGTCCGACTTGCACCTGGTAAAAAAGGATGACTATTTAAAGAAGGGCGGATTTAAAACGTTGAATTATTTTGAATAACGGTTTATAGGGTTTTTAGATTTTATCTATGAAGAAAATATTTAGCATTATACTATTGTTATTTTCGATAATTGGCATTGCGAGTGCACAATCCGAATATCAGCCCTATTCTTATCAATTTTACCAAAAACTTAACGCGGATCTTTATTCGACTCAAACCCGCGAGCATACTGCTATTAAATCGCTCATTATTGATTCATTACTACGACATCGTTACGATTCGCTGATGAATTATGGTACAAACAATAGTCAAAATGGCTGGAATTTTTTTTCCAGCCATTTGATTGATGTGAAAAGCCCAAAATCAACTTTCTATCTGGATGTTTTGCCCGATCTGGGTATCGGCCGCGATTTTTCGGGCAAGCTTACCACCAACGCTACTTCTGTAGGTTTGCAGGTAGGAGGTACCTTTGGCGATAAATTGTATTACAACATCAGCGGGTATCAAAACAGCGCCATTTTCCCCCAATACCTGTCTACGTACATTAACCAGGTAGGCATAGTGCCGGGGCAGGCTTATGCCCGCACGTACCAAAATAACGGATACGATTGGTCGTACCTCACTGCTGTATTATCGTATACCCCCGTAAAATTTTTAAATATCAGCGCCGGACGCGATAAAACATTTATTGGCGATGGCTACCGTTCCGAATTATTATCGGACTATGCATCGCCATATCCATTTTTTAAGCTGACCGCAACTTTAGGAAACGTAAAATATATGGCCCTGTGGGCCTATATGAATGACCCCTATTATGCTAATGCCACGGGCAACGATGTGAAAAAATGGGCCGTTTTTCACTACCTCGACTGGAACATCAGCAATCGATTATCATTTGGACTTTTCGATTCCATTATATGGTACACGGTTGATAACGAAACCGGCCGCTCGCGCGGGTTTGACGTGACTTATTTAAACCCAATTTTATTTTTACGGCCGGTTGAGGCCGCAAATGGTTCGCCCGATAACGCATTGCTTGGGGCTACCGGTAAATACAAAATTTCGGATGGGGTTACGTTCTATGGCCAGTTTGCATTAGATGAATTTCAGTCGCAATATTTTTTTAGCAATGATGGATCTTCGCGCAATAAATATGGCTGGCAATTGGGCGTACGCGGCCCAAACCTTTTTGCGGTAAAAGGTCTAAATTATTTGTTGGAGTATAATACGGCAAAACCTTATACCTATTCGGAACATTCAATAACCGAAAACTACTCGGATAATAACGAACCGCTTGCACACCCCTGGGGCGCCAATTTCAGAGAACTGGTGGCTTTGTTAAACTATTCGTACAAACGCTTTGACATTAGCGCCGAGGCCGACTTCGGTCGTTATGGACTTGATGTTAATGGACTAAATTATGGAAAAGATATTTTTCAGTTATATGATTACCCGGCCAGATACCCGGCAACCATTTTGGGCAATTACACGGGCCAGGGCTTAACCACCAATATGGTCTACGCCGAAGCTAAAGTAGCTTATGTGTTAAATCCCAAATACAATTTAAGAATAGAGTTGGACGGTATTTACAGAACAGAAAACAATAGCCAGTTTAGCGATAAAACCACGTGGTTAACAATCGGCATCCGCAGCTCGTTCCGAGCGGTATATAACGATTTGGCGAGTTATAGAACGCATTAGCGGATGTGCAAATGTGCAGATGAGAGGATGCAAATGTTTGCATGCTATTTTGCGGCATAAATAACAAAAGCCCTTCGATAGAAGGGCTTTTGTTATTTCAAGCTGTGGTTATCCATTACCAGCGGACTTCATTTTTTTCATCCGCACATCCGTTAAGATGCAATAATATGCTTGCTCTTCTTAATATCTAAACTTTTTACTGCGGCAGTTATGCTTTTAGCATCATAACCACATTCGGCCCATAGTTCTGGTTGTTCGCCGTGTTCAATAAATTTGTCGGGTATTCCTAAGCGTACAACCTGTAGTTTATAGTTGTTATCAGCTATAAATTCTAAAACGGCACTACCCATTCCACCTTCAAGGCAACCATCTTCAACGGTAATTATCTTTTTGTATTTTTTAAATACGCTATGTAATAACGCTTCGTCAAGGGGCTTTACAAACCGCAGGTCGTAATGGCCGGGATAATAACCATCAGCATTTAGTTCAGTAGTAGCCTTTACTACCTCGTTCCCGATGGCGCCTATTGATAGTATGGCAACATCTTCGCCATCGCAAATAGTGCGGCCCTTGCCAACAGGTATCGCTTTAAACGGACGCTGCCAATCAACCATAACACCGTTACCGCGCGGATATCTGATCACAAACGGACCCATATCATCCTGCTGCGCGGTATACATCAGGTTGCGTAACTCCTCTTCGTTCATCGGCGCCGAAATTGTCATGTTGGGGATACAGCGCATAAAGGCCAAATCGTAAGCACCGTGGTGCGTTGGTCCGTCGGCGCCCGCAACACCGGCTCTGTCTAAACAAAAAACAACGTTCAGCTTTTGTATAGCCACATCATGCACTACCTGGTCGTAAGCACGTTGCATAAAGCTGGAGTAAATATTGCAAAACGGAATCAAGCCCTGTGTTGCCAGCCCTGCCGAAAATGTTACAGCATGTTGTTCGGCAATACCCACGTCAAATGCACGGTTGGGCATAGCCTTCATCATCAGGTTAAGCGAACATCCCGAAGGCATAGCCGGGGTAATGCCCATAATCTTAGAGTTTTGCTCGGCCAGTTCAATAATAGTATGGCCAAATACATCCTGGTATTTTGGAGGCTGTGGTTTGTCGTATTTGGTTTTTTTAATTTCGCCGGTTATTTTGTCAAACAAACCTGGGGCATGCCATTTGGTTTGGTCCTTTTCGGCCAGCGCATAGCCTTTGCCTTTTACGGTGATGCAATGCAGTAATTTAGGTCCGGGTATATCGCGCAAATCGCGCAATACCTTTACCATATGTTCTACATCGTGCCCGTCAATAGGGCCAAAGTATCTGAATTTAAGCGCCTCAAAAAAATTACTCTTTTTAAGTAACGTGCCTTTAATACTCTTTTCAATCTTCTGCGCCATTTTATAAGCGTCGGGGCCAATGGCCGATAATTTGGTGAGTACGTGCGCAATATCATCCCTAAACCTGTTGTAAGGTTTGGAAGTGGTTATATCCGTTAAATATTCTTTTAATGCACCAACGTTAGGGTCGATAGACATGTTATTGTCGTTCAAAATCACTAACAGGTTGGAGTTTTCGATGCCTGCATGGTTCAAAGCTTCAAAAGCCATACCGGCTGTCATGGCGCCATCGCCTATTACGGCTACGTGCTGCCTGTCGGTTTCGCCTTTGTATTGCGATGCCACCGCCATACCCAATGCTGCTGAAATAGATGTTGACGAGTGCCCAACACCAAAAGTATCATAAACACTTTCGGACCTTTTGGGGAAACCGCTCATGCCTTTGTATACCCTGTTGGTATGGAAAATTTCACGGCGGCCGGTTAATATTTTATGGCCGTAAGCCTGGTGGCCCACATCCCAAACCAATTGGTCGTAGGGGGTATTTAAAACATATTGCAACGCCACTGTTAATTCAACCACACCCAAACTGGCGGCAAAATGCCCCCCGTTTACCGATACTACATCAATAATATATTGCCGTAGTTCCTGGCAAACCTGTTTTAATTCTTCTGGTTTAAGTTGCTTTAAGTCAGATGGATAGTTGATCTGTTCTAATAAATTCCCTGCCGGTACCTGCATTGACATTCGTTTAGATTGTAATTAACCCAAAATTACGGGATTTTATTGACAAAATTAGGATTAATTTTTCTAAAAGTCCGAAAGTCGGAAAAGTTCGGAAAGTCGGAAAAGTCCGAAAGTCCGGAAGCAATGAGAGATTGGAGGTTAGGGGAATAATTCAATAACCTAATGGCCAATAACCAATTTCTTCAGCGCAATAATAGCACCAATGTGTAACCCTTCATGCATAGGCAAAAAGTGTATAGCATCGGCAATACTGCTCAGTTCAACGCCATAGCGGGTGGTAAAGTTGGGATAAGCCGTAAAAATCTGGTCGTTAACATCAATGTCAAATTGTTGCAGCGTTGAAAATAGCAAAGTTTTTATTTCATCAACTTCATCCTGGTTAACAAATCCTTCGGGTTTGGTATCAGGCTTGTATTTCATAAAAAATGCTTCCTCAATTCGCAATTCCAGTCCACAGCGTTTGTAACAGATACCTTGTTGGGCGGCAATTAAATGGCCCATGTTCCAGATAATATTATTGTTAAAACCAGCTGGTATTTTGTTTAGCTGTTCAAGGCTTAGGTCTTCAACAATTTTTAAAAGTTGCTTACGCGGATTGTTTATGGTTTCAATTGCTTTGTTCATTTTTCGCAGATATTATGCTGCTAAAGTGCGGAATATTTTTAACTCCGGAGAATTATTTGGAGTCAACTTTTTGTGCGAAATGTGTGAGGCTGTTGTAACCCGTCATCACAGCCAATATGCACCCGGCAAACCATAGTGTAATAAATAAAGGCATACCTAAAATCCAAACATGGTTTAAAACGCCTTTTTGTAAAAGCCCGTTTAATGCAATTAGGATAACTATTGTATCTAAAATAAGCGGAATAATCAAAAAACCGGCGAAAAGTAGTATTTTTCTTTTATTGCTGATGGTTTTATAAGCTGTGATTAATGGAGGTATACAAATGATAGAAATTATAGCAACAACTGTTAGCCTTATCAGCAACAAATTAGAATGATCGTGATTTAAAAGCAAATATTTAAAACCGTAAACTTCATCGCCCCCGCCGGTGGCTGCCATGTAAATGCGTCCAAACTGCATATTGCCCAAAATAAAAACAAGGCCTAATGATTTGCGTTCAATTGATTTGCCGTTGATCACCCAATATCGGCCTACCCAAAGCATTGCAAATGTGAATACCGGCCCCGCAAAGGTTGCAGAAATAGCCCAGGGATGCTGTTGTATGCAGCCCGTGCAAACGTCCCAAACATTAAAATCACGTGTGCCCCAGCAGCCACAAATTAGCCGGCCAGTTATGATATGAGCCAGTTCGTGCATCTCATGCATCAGGAAAAAGAAAATAATGAATATAAACAGGTTTTTAAAGCTTAACTGGATTTGTAATAACGGTTTTGAAGGCATAATAGTTGGTTTGGTTGCAGTGTGCTATGACCACAGTTTTTACTGCGTGGTTACACAATTTATTTTTCTATCTGGTAGCAGGTAGCCTTTGTGGCTTTTATCCTAACTTTGCAACGTTAATTTATATTGTATTAATGCCCGATAGCGCCCTTAGTAAATCAACCCAATCCAACAAAATTATCATTTATTTTTTGTTGCTATGGACGGTATTGAACGCTATACAAGCCTATACCATGGAGCTACAGGCCGACGAGGCCTATTACTGGCTGTATTCCCGCTATCTCGACTGGGGTTATTTCGATCATCCGCCTATGGTGGCGCTCTTTATCCGCTTTGGTGATAGCTTACTGCATAACGAGTTCGGTTTACGTTTACTTACGGTAATCACCAGTTCGGCATCTATTTACGTCCTTTGGCTCATTCTGAAGAAATATGCGGTCGACGCCCTTGCTTTTGCAATGGTGGTGTCTGGCATATTTATTTTTCATATTTATGGGTTCACCACCACGCCCGATGTCCCGTTGTTCTTTTTTACCGTACTATTTTATTTCTTTTATCAGCGATATCTTGAAAAAGACAGCATTACCCTCGCCCTGATATTGGCATTCGTGGTAGCTTGCCTGTTGTACAGTAAATACAATGGGATACTCATTGTGGGTTTTACACTGCTGGCTAACTGGAAATTACTAAAACGATGGTCGTTTTGGGTAATTGTTGTGTTGGCTGTTGTTCTTTATCTGCCGCATATATTGTGGCAGGTAAATCACGGTTACCCATCCGTTAATTACCATTTGTTCGAACGCTCATCTCCAGCTTATAATTTTATTAATACTTTTTCATACCTGCCCGGGCAGTTGTTAATGGCCGGGCCGCTAATTGGCTGGTTTTTATTTTATAAAGCTTTTTCGGTAAAAATAAAAGACGTTTTTATCCGGTGTTTGCTGGTGAATTGTGTTGGCACCCTGTTTTTCTTTTTTATCAGCAGCGGCAAGGGCGAAGTGCAGCCGCAATGGACTTTTGTGCTTTTTGCGCCATTGGTAATGCTGGTACTTATCGGTTTTAAACAAGCAGGTGGCAGGCCCAAATGGCTGTTGCCGCTGGCGGTAGTTAATTTAAGTATCATTGTGATAGTACGGTTAATCATTATTTGCGGCTTCGGTTTTGCCCGCACCTATGGACATTTAAAAAGCTATTATGGCTTTAAAGATTGGACAAACGAAGTAAAAAAACGCGCGGGTGATAATTATGTAGTGATGAACGAGGGCTTTCAAAACCCATCAAAATATAACTATTACACCAATAGCCTAAAATGTTTTGCCTATGATGACCGGTATTATCGCAAAACGCAATTCGATATTTGGCCGATGGAGGATAGTATCCAGCATAAGCGGGTCTTTTTTCTATTTTATCGCCCCATCAAAGGCCTTACAACTGATTCACTGACAATGCCTGCCGGCACATGGTACACCGCCTGGATCAATGATGTGCGTACTTATCAAAAAGTATTGATTGAAACAACATCCGACAAGGTAACTGCATCGCCGGGCCAAAAGGTTAATTTTGATTTGACCATAAACAATCCCTATCATTTCCCGATCAGTTTTAGCGATACGGGTTACGTTCACCCCGTTGTACTGGAATCGTGCTTGCTTAAAGGGGATGCTACCATTAATACGCAGCAGGCTCCGGTTAGTTTTAACAACATAAGTCTAAAATCCGGCGCCGGCGTTCATTATACTTTTACCTTTGTTACACCGTTACAAAAAGGAAATTTCGACCTGTTTTTTTCCCTGCGTACCGAACCATTTTTTGGCAGCAGGAATAGCAGGGTAATTCATTTTACTGTTAAATAACCCCCTACATGATAAAAAAACTTTACCTCTCCATTTTTATTTCGATTTTAACCAGCACAGTTGCCATAGCCCAGCAAAGCCTCGATATTAATTTTAGCACCCTCGGCTTTTTAGATAACCGGGAATATAAAGACTTTGTTGCCCGCTCTCGCACTTATTCGGGTACCCGCACCAATTTAGATTTAGGGTTGAATATTGATAGCGTTAACCATTTTATTGTTGGTGTTAACGCCATACACGAGTTTGGGGCAATCCCTTTTTATTTAAAGGTAAACCCGATAGCCTATTATCATTACCAAAGCAAAAACTGGCTGTTTAATGCAGGCGAGTTTCCGCGCGAAGGATTGCTGGATAATTATCCGCGTGCTTTATTGAATGACACGCTGATGTATTATCGCCCTAATGTTGAGGGTTTATTAGCCAAATATCAAACCGACCACTTTATGGAAACCGGCTGGATCGACTGGGTGAGCCGCCAAACAACCGTGGAGCGCGAACAATTTTTATTTGGATTTGAAGGTAAGTACAAACCGTCATTAACAGGGCCGTTTTATATTTCGCATTACGTGTTCCTGATGCACGATGCTGGTCCTTCAGTAATTATCCCCGGCGATCATATTGGCGATAACGGCGGCGGACAGGTAAGGCTTGGGCTTGATTTTAGTCACCGGCAGCATCTTTTTGATTCTTTATCGTTCGAAGCGGGCGGTATGTTCTCGATGCAGCGGGAGCGTGGACTCGATGGCTTCCAAACGCCCAAAGGCTTTGTAGCCAGCGCTTACGGCAGTTGGGGACGCTTTGCTATTTTTGATGAATTTTATGCCGGCCAGGGTTCAACAATTGAATATGGCGATGCTTTTTACGAAAAGAAATTTTACGACCGTTTGGATCTGATGTTTATTACTTTTAAAGGAAGGCGCCTTAAAGGGCAGTTTATCTTAAGTATACACCGCACGCCTGGCTTTACCAGCAACCAGGAAGCGTTCAGGATAAGCTATGATTTGGGACGGAAGGTGATTGCAAGGTTTAAAGCAGATAATTAGCGCGGTAATATCTTTTTAAAAGTGACAATTCGTTAACTTATTTATTCCCAATTTAGACGGATAAAACTATACACCCATGCTTCTAAAAAATACATTTGTACACCACGTTCATTTTTGGCTTCATGATAAAGCCGATAAAGCCAAATTAATTGAAGGATTAAAAACTTTAATCCCATTGCCGAACATCCGGGAAATACACATTGGTGTACCTGCCGAAACATTTCGCAGTGTAGTAGACCGTTCGTATGATGTATCCCTGTTAATTTTGTTTGATACCCCTGAAGCGCAGGAAGCTTATCAAATTGATCCCGACCACGTGCTTTTTGCCGACAACTATGCCAAAGTGTTGTGCAGTAAAGTTGTAGTGTCGGATAGTGTAAACGTTTCTTAGTTCGTGGTTCATGGATCATAGTTCATGGCCGGAGGTTTTTGGGCATACTTCCCAACCCAGGATGATCTTGTTTGCCATGACTTCTTTTGAACTATGATCCATAAACTAATTATGAACTATCAACTATGAACTCCCCCAAAAGCATTCTCCTAACGGGCGGTACCGGTGTTATCGGCCGCAGATTAACCCAGGCCTTATTGGCTAAAGGTTATACAGTAAGCCATTTGAGCCGCTCGGCGGGCAGCGATGCAGGGGTGAGGACCTATTTATGGAACGTTGAAAAAGGAGAGATTGATGACCGCTGCATTGATGATGTTGACATCATCGTCCACATGGCCGGCGCACCCGTTGCCGAAAAACGCTGGACGGCTGCGCGTAAGAAGCTGATTATTGAAAGCCGTACTAAATCAATCGGGCTAATTTATCAATTAATAAAAAGCAAAACCAATAAGGTTAATTCGGTTATTTCCGCATCGGCTACCGGATACTACGGTGATAGGGGAGAGGAGTTACTTACAGAAAGTAGTGAACCAGGAAATGATTTTTTGGCCCACTGCTGTATAGAATGGGAGAAGGCAGTTGACGAAGGGGCGGGCCTGGGCTTAAGGGTACTAAAATTTCGCACAGGTATTGTGCTCAATAAGGAAGACGGCGCTTTGCCCCAATTGGCGATGCCCGTAAAGTGTTTTTTTGGATCACCATTAGGTTCGGGCAAGCAATGGATGCCCTGGATACATTGGCAGGATGTGGTGGATATGTACCTGTTTGGCATTGAAAACGCTGCATTTAGCGGCGTGTATAACATGACGGCGCCTAACCCGGTAACCAACAAACAAATGGTACAGGCAATTGCCAAACAATTAACCAAGCCTTTATGGGCACCAAACGTACCCACGTTTATTTTAAAGCTTTTATTAGGCGAAATGAGCGCCATTGCGTTGGGTGGCGCCCGTACATCGGCGCAGAAAATTGAAGACGCTGGGTTTTCATTTAAATACCGCGACATTGAATCGGCGTTGAAGGAAATTTATGGATGAACGGACACCCGTAGCTGTTTTTTGGTTTCGCCGCGATCTTCGGCTGGAGGATAACGCGGGCCTGTATCACGCGTTAAAGAGTGGTCTCCCGGTTTTGCCGGTTTTTATTTTCGATAAGGAAATACTTGTTAAGTTGGGGGATAAGGACGATGCTCGTGTCACTTTCATTCATCAAACTATCGAAAGTTTGAACTCCGAACTTTGCCAGTACGGTAGTAGCCTGCTGGTTTTGTTTGATAAGCCTTGTGATGCCTGGACTAAACTGCTGAATGACTACGCAATAGACGCTGTTTATATCAACCATGATTATGAACCAGCTGCTATTTTCCGCGATGAAGCTGTCGCTAAACTGTTGAACGAAAATCATATCCCGTTTAATACTTATAAAGACCAGGTAATATTCGAAAAGGATGAGGTAACCAAAGATGATGGCAAACCTTATACCGTTTATACACCCTATCAGCGCAAATGGTATCAAAAACTCTCGTCGTTTTATTTGGAGGAGTATTCATCGAAAAACTACTATAGTCGTTTCTTCAAGACTTCACCTTTCCAAATCCCCTCCATAACTCAAATTGGATTTGAAAAAAGTGAACGCGAATTCCCACTGGTTCATTATAAAGAATTGATACCAAATTACGCCGAAAACAGGGATTTTCCGGCCATTGAAGGTACTACTCACATCGGTATTCACCTGCGTTTCGGTACCGTAAGTATCCGCGAACTTGCGAGGGTTGCTAACTCTTTTAATGAAAAAACATGGCTGAATGAATTGATTTGGCGCGAGTTTTATATGATGATTTTGTATCATTTTCCGCAAACAGCTCAGCAATCCTTTAGGCCGGAGTATGATCGCATTAAGTGGGTTAATAACGAGCAGCAATTTGCTGCCTGGTGCAATGGCCAAACCGGTTTCCCGCTGGTGGATGCCGGTATGCGCGAGCTGAATAGCACTGGTTATATGCACAACCGCGTACGCATGGTAACCGCCAGTTTTTTAACTAAAGATTTGTTGATTGACTGGCGCTGGGGCGAACAATATTTTGCCCGAAAACTGTTGGATTATGAAATGGCCAGTAACGTGGGCGGCTGGCAATGGGCGGCAGGTTGTGGTACAGATGCGGCACCTTATTTCCGGATATTTAACCCGGATGCACAGTTAAAAAAGTTCGATCCCGAACTGAAATATATTAAAAAATGGGTGCCGGAATATGCTGATTTTAGCAGGTATCCTAAACCCGTTATTGATCATGCCGTTGCCCGGGAACGGTGTTTACGGGTTTTTAAAGAAGCGTTGCAGAAATAAGAATCAGTCACCTCCGTGTCATTTCGGGCTGAGTGGGGAAATTGCACAAACTTTATTTAAGCGCTACACACCAACCTCAATAGGTGTTTATGCAGGACGAAAGTTTCTCACTTTCGTTGAAATTACGTCGTAGGAATAGATTTGATGGCGCTCCCTGTAACTTACGGCACTACCTGTGGGCTTTACATAAATTCCTTTTACCGCCGCAACCACAAAATATAATTCTGTTTAATGAAACAATTTGTCTCGCGGTGCGTATACGGCGTCCATACAGCCATCACGAAAAACATAATACCTAACCGATTACAATAAAATGCAGGCTTGCTGCAAAGGATATCTGTTCATGCAGATTCAAAGAAATGGAATGTTAGTATGTTGGTAACATCCCTTAATAAATGTTAATAAATGTTAGTTACTTGTAGCGCCTAATTGACGATGTTTTATGTAAACATCTGATTATTAATGCTACTTGATAAATTATTTAAACAAAGAATTCACCGTGAATAGACGATTTATTCTCTTTTTCAGCGCAATCGTATTAACAGTATTTGTTAATAACCTTAAAGCACAGGCTCCAACGATCAGTTATACGCCCTCAACCAATGCGTATCCGCTTGGTGTGACTATTACTAATTTAACGCCAACAGTAACGGGCACAGTGCCAGCCACCACTTTTAGTACAGTAAGCACCTTTGTTGCTGCCAGCACCACTATCCAAAACCCGAGAGGGCTATGTGCCGACGCTTCGGGCAACGTATATGAGGCTGATTTTACCGGGAACAAGATATTTAAAATAAGCTCGGCCGGCGGTACGCCAACGCTTATTGCGGGTACGGGTACAGCTTCTGAATCGGACAACACTACAGGCGCCAATGCCAAGTTTAATGGCCCTACCGGAGTTGCTACTGATGGCACTAACTTATATGTGGTTGATAATGGCGGCAGCACCATCAGGAAGATTGTTCTTTCGGGTGCTTTTCCGGTTACTACTATTGTGTCCAGTGGGTTGTCAAGCCCAACTGGTATCGACTACGACGGCGCCGGTAATTTGTATATAACCGATTCGGGAAACAACAAAATCAAAAAAATAGTCATCTCATCCAGTACGGTTACAACCATAGCCGGCAGCACATCGGGCGAGTCGGATAATAATACAGGTACTTCTGCCCAATTCAAAAGCCCGGCTGGTATTGTTTACGATGGTTCGGCTAATTTATACGTGTGCGATTTTACAGGGCATACCGTTCGCAAAATTAGCACTACGTCGCCATTTAAAGTAACAACCGTTGCGGGCACCGGCACAGCCGGGTCTGTAAACAGCCCCGGTACAGCAAGCTTTAGTTCGCCTTATGGTATAGCGAGGGATGCATCGGGCATTTTGTATGTTGCTGATGAAGGAAATTCTGAAATAAGGATGGTTACCACCGCAGGGTATGTGACTACTTTAGCCGGGCTTGCCGGCACTGCGGCCGAAGCAGATGGGGTTGGTACCGCTGCCGAGTTTAATGCCCCGTATTGCATTGAAGCCGATAAATCGGGCAATTTATTTGTAGGCGATGATATTGCTGCAAATTCAACGGTGCGTAAGATATTGCTAACCGGTTATACTATTAGCGGCACTTTACCGGCGGGTCTGAGTTTTTCGGGTACTACCGGCTATATTTCGGGCATGCCTACGGCAACGCAGTCGGCGACGGTTTATACCATTACTGCTTATAATTCATCGGGGAGTAATTCAACAACAGTAACAATAAGTACATTCCTTAATGCACCGGCTATCAGTTACAGCCCTTCAAGTAACAATTATCTTGTGGGTACCGCCATAACTACATTATCGCCGACCAATACGGGTGGGGTAGTTGGTTCTTCGGGCTATGGAACGGGCGGAGTGATTGCCACCGGTGTTAGTGGCGCTGATGCTATGGCCGTTGATGCATCCGGCAACGTTTATGTAACAGACTATAATGCCGGCAAAATAAACGAATACACTTCTACCGGAACATTTATAGGCAATTTCGGTACCGGCGTTACCATGAGCGCACCTGCATCACTTGTTTTTGATTCGCAGGGTAATTGTTATGTGCTGGACAAGACGAACAAATGTGTGTACAAGTTCAACTCCACCGGCACCTACCAATCAACTATCATTTCGTCATTAAGCACTAATTGTTATGGTTTAGCAATTGATGCATCTGATTATATTTACATTGCCGATTACTTAAACAATACGATAAAAAAATATAACACAAGCGGTACTTACCAATCATTTTCAATAGCAACCGGCAGCAGCACCACGCCTTCCGGGGTGGCAGTAGATGCAGCAGGAAACATTTATTCATTAAATTACGGTACCGGCAAAGTTGCCAAGTACAATGCTGCAGGTACGTCAATAAACTCTTCGTTAATATCAGGGTTAAACAACCCCTGGGCATTTTCACTGGATGGCGGTGGCAACATTTACGTTGGCGACTCGGGAAATCAACTTGTAAAGATTTACAATACCAGCGGAACATTATTAGCAAGTATCAGCGGCTTTAGTGCTCCCGATGGTCTGGTGGCTGATCCATCCGGCAACCTTTATGTATCTGACTATAATACTAACACGGTATATAAATATCCGCCTACCGGTGGCTACTATATCAGCGATATATTGCCGCCAGGTTTGAGTTTTGACATCCCCACCGGAAATATTACCGGCACGCCTACAGCCTCGTTCCCGGCAACCACTTATACGGTAACCGCTTATAATTCAGCAGGCAACAATAGCACCACCGTAACCATTTCGTCTTACGCAATATATACCTGGGTAGGTAATGCGGGAGGCTCAAATTACAACTGGGGCACGGCTGCTAACTGGAGCCCGGCAAGTGTACCAGGCTCGTCCGACCAGGTTTTGATAGGTTCCACGGCCAATTTTATTCAACCGCCTGTAGTAGCGGCAGCTGCCCAAGTGGGTTCAATCATCCTCGGAACAAATGCCACTGCGGCTTCAGGTATTACCGTAAATTCCACATTAACGGTAAACGGCGCTATAACTTATCAAAGCGACTCGCATTCGTACCAAACTTTTACAGCCACACTTTCGGGCAGCGGCAGCATAACGGCAACCGGCTTAAATGTTATTTCAAATACTACCTTATCGGGTCACCCTTATATCGAAACATTGGCCTCATCGGTAAGTTCACTTACTATTAACGGTAATGTGGCCTTAACATCAAGCAAGGTAAGCTCGGATACTTTTAATTCAACCTTTAATATTACCGGGGGCACGGTAACAGTTACCGGGGCAGTGCAAACCACCAATACTGCGGGCAGCACGTCAACCTTCGCAGTTGCGCCCACCACAGCGGCAACATTAAAGCTTTCAAACGCTACGGCATTATCCGGTTTATCGTCTTTAGGCACCAATACAATAACCTTTAAAAATACCGGAGCCACCGTTGAATATTCGGGTACAGCTCAAACTATTTATACCGATGCCGCCATTACAGGCTTGTCATCGGGTGTAAGCTACCAGAATATCGCTTTTTCGGGTAGTGGGATAAAAACAGCATCATCCGGAAATTTAAATATCGCCGGTGATTTTAGCAATTCATATACCACTATCGATGCTACCAACTATTTAGATTTGACAAGCCCTACAGTAGCTTTTAACGGAACTACCCAAAGCCTTGCAGGTGGCAGCGGTAACGGTACAACTTTTAATAAAGTTACCTTTAGCGGCAACGGTACAAAAACAATGGCAAGCGGCGGCTTTTACGTTAACGATACAGGTGTTTTAACCATGAGCGGCACCAACGTTTTAACTATACTTGCGGTAGGAGGGTCAAGTTCTTTAACCCTGGTATCGGACACTGCGGGAACGGCTACTGTTGCTGCTATCAGCAATACTGCGATAGCGCCTGCCGCCGCTAACGGACCTACAATAACAGGCAACGTAACGGCACAACGCTTTGTATCAGGCGGAGCCACCTATACAAGCGGGCGTTATGTTTACCGCAATTATCGTTTAATGTCGTCGCCTGTAAACGAGGGCAAAGATGGCAACGGAAATTATCCTTACAGCTTAAACTATCTTGCGGCCAATACTATTATTACCGATTGTACTTCTACTTACGGCACAACCGCCGGCAACCCGAGTTTGTATTTATATAACGAACATAATACGCCAAGCAGTACATCGTTTACCGGCGGTAATTTTATTGGTGTCACCAATATAAGTAACACCGTTGCAACGGGGCATCTTACCACTACCGACGGAGCCAGCTCGCCCAAGGTTTATGTTGGCGATGGTTATATGATGTATTTCCGCGGTGACAAAACCACTCATCTTTCGAAGAAAACCACTTATCCGTATGTTGGCCCCGAAAGTGTAACCTTTACCACCACCGGAGCTTTGAACCAGGGAACGTATAATGTAGTATCATGGACGGGTTATGGCGGCCTGTTGTATACTCAAAGTAATACCGGTAACGTTAATGTGCGGGGTTTTAACCTGGTAGGAAACCCTTACGCAAGCTCTATCGACTTTAGTTTATTTAGCAACACTACCTCAACAGCGCCAATTTATGGAGTTAATGTAATTCCAACCATTTGGATATATAACTTTAATACTAACCATTATGATACTTATACCGTAGGTAGCGTGCCAAGCGGTACGGCTACCAATATTATCCCAAGCGGCCAGGGATTTTACGTGCGGTCAAGTAATTCCGGTTCGTCCCTTGTGTTCAGGGAAACAGCTAAAATAACCCAGCAGGTTACCGGCACAAATTCGTTGTTAGGAACACCACTGGCGCAAAGCGATAATAAAAGCTATATGCGGCTAAAGTTGATAACCGACTCGATCAATAACGATGATATCGTAATTGGTTTCAGAGGAACATCTGCTACCACCTTTAACGAGAATGAAGATTCGGAATTTATGCCAGGCAATGGCGCTCCGGAAGGATTGGCCAGCTTAACCAGCGATAATATAAAGGCATCAGTAAAATGGTTGCCTTTACCCAAAGGGAACAACAACCAGAAAATTAAATTATTTGCCAACGTGGCAGGCAGCGGTTTATATACTTTTAAGATGACCGATTTAAAAGAACTGCCTGTTATTTATAATGTATGGCTGATGGATAATTACAAAAAAGATTCGTTAGACATCCGTGCCAACAACACGTACGCTTTTAACGCAGATATATCAGATACTGCAAGTTTTGGAAGCAACCGTTTTAGCATAGTCATCAGGCAAAACCCAGCGCTTGGGGTACATTTATTAAACTTTAACGCAGCGAAGGCAACGGCAGGCGTACAGGTGATTTGGAAGACCGAAAATGAGCAAAACTATACCAACTTTACAGTTGAACGTAGTATAAACAAAGGAGTGTCTTTTGATGCAATAGGCGGTTTTAGCTCGAATGCCCTGGGCACTTACAGCCTGGTTGATAAAACACCGCCTTCGGGCACCGATCAGTACCGGTTAAAGATGGAGGATTTAAACGGCGCAATTACCTACTCGAAAGTGGTTACCCTGATGTACGCTGGTTCGGCTAATACTATAGCCATCAATAACATTACGGTTTATCCAAACCCGTCAAAAGGTATGCTTAATTTAAATATTGCTCAAAATGATGCGAGTACGGCACCGTTAAGCCAGGCAGCTACAGGCCCGATAACTATTCAACCTGTAAGCGGGGCAAGCAGCAAGGTATACGGTATTAAAATAGTGAACAGCACCGGCGCGGTAATAAAAAGTACCACCACATCGGAGCCTAACTGGCAAGCTGACCTTAGCAGCCTTACGCCGGGAACCTATGTAATACAGGTAGTTAATAATACTGACAAGAGCCTTGTAGGCAAAAGCGCATTTGTGAAACTGTAGCATTGGTCATTACTCATTAAGTCATTGAAAGCCCTCTCGACAGAGAGGGCTTTCAACCTTTCAACCTTTCAACCTTTCAACCTTTCAACCTTTCAACCTTTCAACCTTTCAACCTTTCAACCTTTCAACCTTTCAACCTTTCAACCTTTTTTTGTTTAAAATTTCTTGTAACCTTTCGCAACTATTTGCGTATAAATTAAAACGGATAGAACAGTTAAGCTTTTTTATCCGGTTTAAACTATTGTTAACACCCTTGGTGTTAAATTATTGATTTGTAAAAGATAAATTATTGGTTAATAAAGGGGCCTCGATTAGCTATGTAAATAACTATGACAGGAGTTGCGTTATTAATCGTATTTGTAATTTCTATTCCCACAATGGGGGTATATGCTATTGCATTTACCACTGACTGGCACACGCCCGCAGCGACCCAAACTCCCGCGCGCGCATCGCATTCGTGCAATGCTTTCCAAACATATTCATTTAAATCCATTTCAGATCGTACAGCCGATTCCATTGTCGCCTTTATTGGGTGTATTTTTAATACCGGCCTGTTTTATCGTACATCTGATTCAAAATTCGATAACCTTTCGATGTCAGATTTGCGTATAAGGGTAATGTTATCGCCAAATAAGCTCTCAGAAAACCTTAAAGCCATAACTGCATCATGAAAAAAGCACAAATTCAATTACATCACTTAAAAATAGCTATCCTCGGTGTATTGTTGCTCCTGTTAGGTAATAATGCCTGGTCGCAAACAGCGCCCGCATATTCTCCTTATGCTTTCGTGATACCTTTAACGTTAAACAATTCTTCGCTGGGGATTACCAATAAGCAAACAAATTTTGTTGCCCTGGTTAAGGTAACCAGCCCTAATTTAATAACCGGGGTATGCCAGGATGCTACAGGTTCTAGTACGTCTATCCCCAATTTTGCCATTCTTGATGCTACTAACTATACAGGTTCAGAATTGCATTACCAGGTCGAAAATTATAACAGCGCAACCGGGGTTATTTACTTTTGGGTAAATATCCCAACATTGTATGCCTCAAGTGGTGCATCGGCAGGTACAAATAAATTATGGTGCTATTTTGGGCCGGTAAGTACGCCAACGGTTTCGCATACCGCCAACTGGCAGAAATTAACCTGGAGCAATTGTACATCCACCAACGTCACTTTTTCGGGAGTTTGGCATTTTAACGACGACCCGGCGGGTACGGCTCCCCAATTTGCTGATGCAACTGTAAATAATAATGACCTTACATCCGAAACGGTAGGTACTGTAACTCAAAATACATCATCGCAAATTGGCAATGGCATAACTATGGTTTCAACCGCTGTACTTGACCAGGGCGCTATAAACATGCCGAACACCCAGGCCAGCCAGTCAATGTCAATATGGGCAAGTTACCCTTCAACACCTGGTAACACCAATTTAATTGTACTCGAAAACAGCACCAACCCCGCTGCATCCGGCAACGGCACCCAGTTGGGTACCTATGTTAGCGGCACGCCTGATTTGCAGGTTTGGCCCTGGGCCCACAGAACAACACCGTTGGTTAAATACGCATCGGCGCCGTCGGCAGTTGTTTGGCACCACTATGTTTATACCTACAATTCAGGAACAAATACCAGCATTATATATTTGGACGGGGCTCAACTGGCATCAAGCACCAGTCAATCGCCAGAGACCGGAACGGTTGATATGGTGGCCTTTGGCGACTATATCAACAATACGACCCATGCCGGTGGCGGCCAGGTTTACACTGGCACGATGGATGAATCGCACGTAATAGGAGTAACTTTAAGTGCCGATTGGGTAAAGGCAGAATACGTAAACCAAAAAAGCCCGGATGCCTTTACAACTGCGGGTACCATGCAAACCAACGATGCACTGGCCTCAACCATGGCCGGTTACCTGAGTTATACCTGGAAAGGCGGAAGCACCGCCGTTACAACAGCTGCTAACTGGGATAATACCACATCGGGCGAAACCAACCAGGTGCCAATAAACGGGAATGTTAACTGGGTTTTGCCTTCCGGATTGTCAAAATATCCGGTTTTAACTGCTGATGCCAGCGTTTACGCCTTAACAATGGCTTCGGGTGCTTCCATCAATTTAAATGGGCATACCTTAAACGTGGGCTGTAACATTTATAACAGCAGTGGCGGCCAGATTCTTTACGCCAGCAATACAGCTTCAACAATAAATTGGGACGGCAGTATTACTTCACAATATTACTACGGTAACAGCACCGCCAATACCGCTCAAACCGGTTCAATGGTGGTAAATAACTCGGTCGGCGGAACGGTAAACATTACGGGTGGCCCGTTTGATATTTTTAATTTGCTTAGCATAACTAAGGGTAACCTTGTAATTGACCCAACGGCCACGGTAACCCTAAAGAGTGCGCAAACGCTTACCGCCAGCGTGACTGCTATACCTTCGGCCTATTCCATTAGCGGTAATGTAAGTGTTGAACGTTATATAAGCGGGGGGAGTAACACCTATAGGGGGTACAGGTTTTTATCCTCGCCAATTTATACGGCCAGCGTAGGGTCAACCCATTACTGGGATTTAAGCTATTTGCCTTTGTTCGCACCTATTACCGGCAGTTTGGGCACAGCGGGCGGGTTATCTAAAAGCGGCAACCCCTCTATGTATTTATACCGCGATAACGTAGTTTATACCAACAAAACATTTAATACTGGCAATTTCAGGGGGATAAACAAAATCAATAATTCTCCCCTTTATTCTATCGGTGTTGATTATGACGGCACTTATAATTTAACCCCCGGCACTGGTATCTTGTTTTTTTACCGGGGTAATTTAACCAATATAGCCAATAAGTATACCACCACTACCAGCGCCGAGTCGACTACTTTTGTATCTACCGGTAATTTAAATCAACAGAATATTACTGTTACGAACTGGTATACAGGGTTAAATACGCTTCAATGCGATGTTGTTGCCGGTAATGCCGCCAGTTATTTTGGTTATAACCTGGTGGGCAACCCTTACGCCTGCTCAATTGATTGGACTACCAGCACCCCCCTCAATGCTTCGCCATCCATCATTTGCCCCAATGTGGGTAAAACCATTTATATTTATAACGAAACCACTAAGCTTTACGCCACATTCGACGGAACAACCGGTACAAACGGCGGAAGCAAGGTAATACCAAGCGGACAAGGTTTTTTTGTTAAAACCACGGCCCCCGGTGCTTCATTAACTTTTACTGAGGCTGCAAAAATTACTACGCAGTTGGCGGGGAATACAACAGCAACAGGCAGTAACGATTTATTGTTAAATGCCAAAGCTTTACCCGCAGTAGCAAACGCGGTTACCGGCCCTAAGTTTTTGAGGTTGGAACTGGATGCTGACTCCATTAATAAAGCGGAAGCCGTTATCCGCCTTGATCAAACTGCTAATAATAAGTATGTAGAGAATGAAGACTCACAATATTTTGTGGGGAATGGCATAATCGGTTTTTCGACGCTCACCAGCGATGGTTACAGCACGGCTATAAATGTAATTCCTTATCCTAACAAAAGCGATGCAGTTAATTTAGATGTTACCGCTACCGGCAGTGGGCTGTATACTTTGAATATGACGGAAATGCAAAACATTCCCCCAATTTTTGATGTCTGGCTAATGGATAATTACCGGAAAGATTCGCTGGACATAAAACATAACCCAAGGTACGCTTTCAATATTGATTTGACAGATACCAATACTTTTGGGAAAAATCGTTTTCAAATAGTTATTCGGCAAAACCCCGCATTAGGTGTGCATTTATTGAACTTTACTGCAACAAAAGTAGCTGCGGGAGCAAACACAGTTTGGAAAACCGAAAATGAAGACAGCTATACCAACTTTACTGTTGAAAGAAGCACCGATAAAGGCGTTACTTATGACGTGTTAGGTGGTTTAACATCGGCCAGCCTGGGCAGCTACAACTTTTTAGATAAAACCCCCGCGACAGGCGATAATATGTATCGTTTAAAAATTGAAGATTTAAATGGTGCGATAATTTATTCAAAAGTAATTACGCTTACTTACGGCACCCAAAACAATCCGGCAACAACTGCCGCAGTAAGTAATATTAATGTTTATCCTAATCCGGCGGTTGGTACTATTAATCTTTCTATTAATACACCTTCCTTGTCATCAGGTGTGCCCCCACTGCAAACTGCCGGAGCCACAGGTACAACGGGAACAAATACCACCGCAGCATCAAGCTACGGTATTAAAATAATAACTTTAACAGGTGCTGTAATAAAAACTGCAACATCGGCTACACCAGCGTGGCAGGATAACATAAGCGGCCTTACTCCCGGTACCTATTTGATAGAAGTTGTAAATAATAATGATAAAAGTGTGGTTGGAAAAAGTAAATTTGTAAAATTATAGTTCTAACTCACAAACTTATGCGGATTAAGATTTTTAGTGGCACACTCCTGCTGTTATTACTCAATGTTATGGCATTATATGCACAGCCAGGAGTGCCATGTGACGGTACCGACCCGGATGCTATGTGTCCGCTGGATACATGGGTATTTGTATTGGCAGGCGTCACCGTTGTTTTTGCAGCCATCCGCCTGCGTAACAAACAGATAACTAAAAACGGTAACGCAGCTTAACCCCGTTTTAAAAAATGCAGCAGGATGGACCGTCTTTATCCGAGTGGTCGTTAACTAAAAAACTTGTACTTTGTTTTTTCTTTATCTTCTTTGTTCTGTATATTTTTTTGAATCCCAATCTGGTTGTTCCTTATTCGTATTACCTGCACAAATTTTACATTCAGTCTTACGTTAACCTGGCAGCCTGGCTTGCCAGGGATGTTTTGCATGTTGTTAGGCCAACTGTACTATTTTATAACGGCACCACCGATACAGTTTTTGGCTATATTAACCTGTTTTTTATTGCTATTGTGGCAAGTGTTGGGGCTGTGATTTGGGTTATCATCGCCAAAAAAACAGATTACAATAAAGTCTACAACTTGCTGCTTACCTTTTTACGCTATTATATGATGGCCACCTGGCTGGCCTACGGATCGCTCAAGATTATTCAGGTTCAATTCCCGCCAATTTCGCCCCTTACATTATTGAAATCGTATGGCAGTTCTACACCCGGAGAACTGGCATGGGCATATATGGGTTATTCGGCTGGGTACAACTTCTTTATTGGCTTAATGGAATACGCTGCAGGTTTATTGTTGTTTTTTAGACCCACACGTACCTTAGGGAATGTAATTGGCTTAGTAATAATAACCAATGTAGCAGCCTTTGATTATACTTATGGCGTAAACCTAAAGCTATTGTCAACCATGCTGGTGCTGATAACGTTATTCCTGTTATCAAAAGATATAAAAAGACTGGCGGGTTTCTTTTTATTAAACAAAGCAGTTTATCCCGTTGGCGATGACTCGTTTCGCTTTAAAAAAAATTGGAAAAATAAGTTGCTTACCGCATCGGGATACCTGTTTATGGTTTATCTTATCTTTTTTGATATTAAGGGAGATATAGCAAGGTCAAAACCATACAGCGTATCGCAGCGCCCTCCGTTATACGGTATTTATATTGTGACGAGTTTTATCCGTAACAACGATACGATTCAGCCGCTTATAACAGATACTAACCGGTGGAACAAACTGATTGTATCGGTACCCGGTGATGAAGCAAGTGTTATGCTAATGAGCGGTAATTTTAAAGAATTTAAATTCAGGCCCAATACAATTACCAGAAAAATAGAAATGTGGGCCAAAGCAGATACCGCGAATAAATACACCTTTACTTATAATTTAATAAAAGACAGCGTATTGTTGTTGCAAGGGCAATGGCAACGCAAACCGCTGGAAATTAAGCTTAAAGAATATGACATGCGCAAATTTCCATTGATCAATAGCCGTTTTAGGTGGGTGATTGGTCATGGCCAGGAATAAAAAAAGCTGTGAAAAAGCCCATCCGTTTATTTGAAATTAAAGGATGGGCTTCAATATAGCAAAGGATGTTTATTACCTGCGCATTGCCACAACCTGTCCAACCTGCAACTGATCAAGCACACCTGCTACAACTTTTGGAAGTTCATCGATAGTTTTTTGCATGTTATGGTGTACTTCGCCAACACCAAATCCGCGCCAAACAATGCGGTGAGTGCGGGCATCAACCAGGTCGATAATTAAAGTCCCTTCTTTATAATGTTCTTTCTCGGCATAAGTTAAGCCCCCGTAATAGGCAAAAGGAGCGCCGTAGGAGTAATAATAAGGGCGGTAGCCGTAGCCCCAGCCTCCCCAACCACCCCAGCCAAAACCACCCCAGCCCGGATAAAAGCCGCCGCCATAATAAGGCGAATAATAATTTGTGCGGGCGCCTGTACCCACCTTGGTGGTATAGGTAACAATCAAATCGGGGTTTTTACGGTTCAGTTGCAGCCCTTTGGTTACCAGCGAGGCAGTGGCTGCGTCCTTTATTTTAGCATCGGCAGCATCGCCATCCATTTTGCTGTTACTGTTGGTTGCCGGGGGCATCCACGCAAAAGTATGATAGCCGCTCATATTGGTTTTGTTAATGGCTGCGGTATAGTAATCGTAGCTGGAACATGCTGACAATCCTGACAGCAGGAGTATCAACGCGGGGTAAATTAGATTTTTCATGATATGTGTCTCCTTGATATCTACTTAGACAAACCTTTAACAAAAGGTTTAACAATAATACAATTAAATTTTAAAATTGATTCCGCTCAAGCGGTCCCAATTTAAATTATCGCGAAAGCAAAATGTAAATAACGTCCTTTTTCCTTTTTGTCATCCTTCGCGGCGTTCAAGGATGACAAATCACTTTTTTATTCACTCTATATTTAAATTGATCGCACCCCGGCGATACAATTACGATAAGTATTTACCTACTATTGGCATACGCCTGCCCATGCCAAATGCCTTGGGCGATACCCTTAAAATTGGCGGGGTTTGATACCGTTTGTGCTCTGCCAAATTAATCAGCCTGATTACCCGTCGAACTGTTTTTTCATCATAGCCCATCTTAATTATAGTAGCTGATGACGATCTTCCTTCTACATATTCGGCAATAATTTTATCCAGCACATCATATTCCGGCAACGAATCCGTGTCTTTTTGATTGGGCCTTAGTTCAGCCGATGGCGGTTTCACAATAGAGTTAACCGGGATAATTTCCCGCTCGCGGTTAATATATCGCGCAAGCTCAAAAACCTGGGTTTTATAAACATCGCCAATTACTGAGATGCCGCCGCACATATCGCCGTACAACGTGCCATAGCCAACAGCAGCCTCACTTTTGTTTGAGGTATTCAATAGGATATATCCGAATTTATTACACATAGCCATCAGCAATACGGCACGGCTGCGCGATTGTATATTTTCTTCAGCAATATTAAACGGCAGGTTATTAAACTGTGGCTTTAACGATGCTTCAAAAGCCTCTGTGATATCTTTTATGGCAATTGTTTCGTGCATACAGCCTAAATTCTTTACCAAATCTTCGGCGTCGGTTATGGAATGATCACTCGAGAAACGCGAGGGTAGCAGTACGGCCATCACATTTTGTGGTCCAAGGGCTTCAGCAGCCAGTGCACAAACCACAGCCGAATCGATACCGCCTGATAAACCAAGTATAGCCTGTTTAAAACCTGATTTTAAAAAATAATCCCTGATGCCTAACAGGATGCCTTTGTGTATTTGCTCAATATCACTTTCACGGGTTACTTTAAGTGTTGAGGGATGTTCAAAGGTTATCTGGCCGCCCTTATGCAATTCATAATATGCTACGCTTTCTTCAAAATACGGCATCTCATCAATCAGCTTTCCGGTGTTATCAAAAACTAATGAACCACCATCAAAAATCAGCTCGGTTTGGGCGCCGATATTGTTTACATACAATAGCGGCAGGTTATACCGTTGGGCATTATCACTCAAAATTTCAATCCGTTCTTCATCATGGTTATAAGCAAATGGCGATGCGGCAATGTTAATCATTACATCAGGTTGTTGCTCAATCAATATGTCCATCGGGCGGGTAACATACAGTGGGTTCTCAATGGTGTTCCACAGGTCTTCGCAAATGGTTAATGCTATACGGTGGCCCTTAAAATCAATACAGCTAAATTCGGTAGCGGGTTCAAAATAGCGGTACTCGTCGAAAATATCATAATTAGGCAACAAAGCTTTGTGGGCTACAGCCTTAACTTTCCCATTCTCGATAAAATAAGCCGAGTTATTCAGTTCCTTTCCCTCGTTCCGGTTATTCGGAGTAGGTAAACCTATTATGCAGGCAATATCCGTACACTCTGCAGCTATTTGTTGGGCCGATGTTTCGCACAGGTCAATAAACTCATCAAACTCTAAAAAATCGCGAGAAGGATAGCCGCAAACGCATAGTTCAGCAAAAACCACCAGGTCGGCGCCGTTGTTGCGGGCCTGATGGATGTGTGCAATGATTTTAGCCGTGTTCGATTCAAAGTTGCCGATATGATAGTTTAATTGTGCTAACGCGATCTTCATGTATGTATTAATTTTTACAGTACCTAAACTAACGTTGGAAATGTACCGTTTAGGGTGTTTAATGCAAATAAAAAATTATTTTTGCCCAAAGGAAAAAAAATGGCCCATCTGAGCAGCAATAAGCAAATTTATTTATTTTTTTTAATTGGCCTGTTATTTACCGCCTGCGGGCGCAATAAAAAGGTTGACGTAAGCAATATACAACTGGACGTAAAGATTGAGCGCTTTGATAAAGATTTTGACGGTATGCAAACAAAACCCATGGCGCAACAGGCAGCTTTTTTGCAGCAAAAATATGGCGTATTTTATGGCAACTATATTAACCTGCTGTTAGAAAGTGAGGGTACCAGTGTAAAAGACACCGGTTATTTTAAATTATTGCGACAGGTTTTTGCCAACAGAGCCTACGGCGATCTGAAACATGATGTGGATTCGGTATACCCGCAACTGGATAAGCAGAACGCAGAACTGACAGATGCTTTTAAGCATATTAAATATTATTTCCCGCAGAAGAAATTGCCGCAGGTTTATGCTTACTTTTCGGGCTTCCAGGCCCAAATCACTGTTGGTGATGATTACGTTGGCATCGGTCTCGATCTTTTTTTAGGCGGTAACTCCAGGTTTTACCCGGCTATTACCAAAATGTTTCCGCATTATTTGTCGCGTAATTTTAATGCAGACAATATGGTGCCCCGTGTTGTTGACCACATGGCCCGCGAAGATATGTTCCCCGAAAGCGACAGCAGTAAGACCCTGCTATCAAAAATGGTTTACAACGGTAAGATTATGTATTTTATGGACCAGATATTGCCCGATGTGGCCGACTCCACCAAAATAGGCTATACCGGCGCGCAACTGCAATGGTGTCATGATTTTGAATCGAAAATTTGGGCCTACTTTTTAGATCAAAACCTGTTGTACGAAACCGATTATCCGAGAATACAGAAATACTTATCCGAAGCACCGTTTACGCCCGGCCTTGGCGAGAAAAATGAATCGGCGCCAAAACTGGCAATTTGGACAGGCTGGCAAATTGTAAAGCAGTATATGGATAAGCATCCTGATGTTACCCTGCAAGAGTTAATGACTAATATGGATGCGCAGAAGATACTGAATGGGGCTAATTATAGACCGAAGTGAGGGCTTTGAGCCGAAAGTCTGGAGTCTTAAGTCTGAAAGCAAAGGCTCAAGACTTAGGACTCCGGACTTAAGACTTCCCCTTACGACCCGCTAATATCCCCGCTGCCGCTTTTAGATTTGCTCACGTTTTTAGGGCTGCCACTGTAATGAACATCGCCCGAACCGCTTACCGAGGCATCTAATTTGTTGCTTACATTTAGTTCAACATCCCCCGAGCCAGAAAGGCGGACGGACGAATCAACAGTTGTAAGGCTATGAGCAGTATAATCGCCCGAGCCTACAACATGTATCGATTGCGTTTGGGCGCTGCCGCTTAATCTCATATCGCCCGAGCCGGAAATGCTGCTTTCTAAATTTTTCACGTGTAATACGCCGGTCATATCGCCCGAGCCACTGATGTTTAGCTTTAATGAGTTAGCATTGATGCCATCCCTGAATTTTACATCGCCTGAGCCAGAAATGTTAATGCTGTTTATATCTTTAACAGTTACATAAACCATAATTTTTTTGTGGTTTCCCCACCAATTGCCCCAGTTCCAGTTATCGTGCTTGCTGTATATTTTTAATACACCGCCATTAACTTCTGTCAAAACACGGCTCATTACATCCGATGGCGCTTCCACTTTAACCGATTCTGTCGATCCCTGGGTAATCTGTACATCAAACGGGCCGGCAACATTTACCGCGTTAAAGCCTGAAAGGTGGCGGTCAACTATTTCGGAGAAGTTTATGTTACCAGTGGTGTTAGGTTTCGCTATGGCATAGCCGGTCCCCGCCAAAAGCACCGCAGCCAGTAATAATTTTTTAAGTAATTTCATGGTTGAATTGTTTTTAATAAATAATAAGACGCGGTTAAAAACGATAAGGTTGCAGGAAAGATAGGAAATTTATATTAACAAAAAAGATATGACAACTTTATTAAAGTTGTCATATCTAAAAATTGTGAATCAACAGTTCCCCTTCAGGGGTTAGGGGGCTAATCCACCAGCACGCCTATATAATAGTTAAAAGTATCCACCTCAATATTATCCTTTGTAGTGCCTTCCATCTCAACCGGCTTAAACTTGGTTGAGGGAGTAATAAATTTATACGCACCACCTTTAATGCGCACCTTAACAGGCATATTAAAATCCTTTACGTCAGCTATCCAGCGAACATATAATTTGCCTTTTGTTTGCATAAAGTTAAGTATCGGAATGCCTTTATGTTTCAAATATTGCTCAAAAACCGGACTTAGGTTAATGCCCGCCTTATCGTTAATATAATCAACAATTTGGTCGTAAGTTACCGTCTGATGGTAGAAAGTCTTATTCAGCCCGCGTAGTATGCTGCGCCATTTTTCGTCATCATTAATGATGGTACGTATCATGTTCAGCATGTTGCCACCCTTATAATACATATCGCCCGAACCTTCTTTATTTACATTATAGGTTCCAACAATTGGCCTGTCGTTCACAATTTTGAAGCGGGTGCCATGTACATACTCTTGTCCGGCTTGCTTGCCATAGCGCTGTTCCACAAATAATGATTCGGAATAATTGGTAAAGCTTTCGTGTATCCACATATCGGCCAAATCTTTCGAGGTGATATTATTGCCGAACCATTCGTGCCCGCTTTCGTGAACGATAATGAAATCCCATTTAAGGCCCCAGCCGGTGCCCGAAAGGTCGCTGCCCAGGTAACCGTTGCCATAATGATTACCGTAGGCGGTACCGCTTTGGTGCTCCATCCCCAAATGCGGAGCCTCAATAAGCTTGTACCCATCCTCGTAAAAAGGGTAGGGGCCGAACCAATGCTCAAAGGCTTTAATCATGTCCTTCACGTTTTCGCCAAATTGCTTTTTGGCCTTTTCAAGATTATAGGATAATACCCAGTAATCTAAGGTTAGCTTGCCTTTTTCGCCATCGTAGGTATCACTAAAGTGCGAGTATTTACCAATATTGGCTTCAATATCGTAATTGTTGATGGGGTTGGCCACAAACCAGTCGAAACGGGTATAACCATTACCCAAATCAGTTACTTTACGCAGGCGACCGTTTGATGCATCCTGCAATCCGGTTGGTACGCTGATGCTGATCAGGGCGCTATCAACCTCGTCGTACTGATGATCCTTGTTAGGCCACCATATACTTGCGCCCACACCCTGGCAGGCCGTAGCTACAAAGGGGTTACCCAGCGAATCTTTGGAGAAAACAACGCCGCCATCCCATGGCGCACGTTTGGCTATGGTTGGGTTGCCCGAATAGTATACGGTAAACTCATCCTTACTGCCCTTGGTTATTGTTTTTGGGAAAGTAACAAACACCGCGTTAACCTCGCGGGTGTAGGGTAATTCATGCCCTTTGTAAATCACCTTTTCAACCTTCAGGTTGGCAAACAAATCGAATTGGAGTTTGGTAAAATCCTGTACAGCGGTAAATTTAAACAGGTTGCTGCCGCTGATGAATTTGTTATCGATATCGAACTTAACATCTAAATGGTAGTAATCGATATCGTAACAGGTACGTAGCGGCGTAAGATAGCCGCGCAGCGAATCGGCGCGGGTAAATGTTTCCTTGGGTACGCCTAACTGGGCGCTGGCTTTTAGGCAGGCTGCGGTTAGGAGTAGGAATAGCAGGCGGAGTTTCATTGTATAGTAAGTTTTAGCATTGATGATTCGATCATTAAAAACGCATAGCGATGGATTTTACGAACCATCGCTATGCAATCATTTTCACCCAACAAAAATCGGTGAAATCATTTTATAATCGGTGTAATCACAAAAAAATTATTGCAACACAGTAACCTTCACGCTCGATTTCGATTCAGCATCATGAAAAATCTTCACAGTCGACTTCTGGAAATCGGAGTCTTTGGCTTGGTTAATATCCTCAAACTGTTGCGGGTTTCTGTCTCCCAACGGGAACCACGAGCTTTGTACCTGTATCATGATGCGGTGTCCCTTGCGGAAAGTATGCGCCACATCGGGCAGGTGATATTTTATCTCGGTTACCTTACCGGGAACAAATGGCTCGGGTTTTTCGAACGAGTTGCGGTATTTACCTCTAAAAATTTCGCCGCGCACCAGCATCTGGTAGCCGGCCATCGTTACATTTTTAGGGTTTGGTGATGGCGCAGGATAGTTATCCGGAAACACATCCACCAATTTTACCACATAATCCACATCGGTTGTGCTGATGGACGAAAATAAATCGGCCAGTACCGGACCTGTTAACGTAATATCATCTTTTAAAGTATCAGTTTGATAAACCTTAACGTCTGGGCGTCGGCTTGCAAAACGCTGATCGTCCAGCATATACTCGCGGGTGCGGCGGGCCTGTATGCCATCCTGGTAAGGCACTGGTGAGTTAGGATCGCTCACGTATTCGTCAGCAGTTTCAGTTGTTGTTGGCGCATCAAATGATAGTTTGCCGTTTGCATGGAAATACAATGTTTTTTCAACTGTATTTTCGGGGGGCCATTTGCTAAATTTATGCCACTCGTTGCTACCCGATACAAATATTACCGCTTTTGGCAGGTCTGCAGCGCCTTCGTCTTTCAAGTAAAATTTAAAGAAAGGCAACTCCACATTTTGCTCAAACCAAAGGCTGGTTTTTTGACCAAAGTTTTGATCCCCAAAAAACTGGCCATCGCCACGCTCCCAGCCGCCATGGAACCATGGACCCATTACCAATGTGTTAGGGTGCGTAGCGGGGTTTTGTTTTTCCAGCGCATCAAAAACGTGCAGTGCGCCAAAGCAATCTTCTGCATCAAAAAAGCCGCCAACAACCATAGTAGCCGGGGTGATATTTTTTAAATGCGGACGGATGTTCATCCCTTGCCAAAACGAATCGTAATTGGGGTGTGCCATCATATTGTTCCAAAACTCGACCGAATCGCCGAAGTAATGTTTTTTCAGATTAGGCAATGCGCCTTGTTGTAAATAGAACGCATAGTTATCAGGCGCTTTAAATTTGATGCCATTTTTAAATTGCGCAGGAGTAATCGGTTTTGGGCGCGGCACACCAAAACTGGTGATAAACGAAAAAGCATCCATCTCGAACAATACACCATTATGGTGAAAGTCATCGCCAATAAACCAATCGGTAACCGGAGCCTGCGGCGATACTGCCTTTAAAGCAGGGTGTGCATTGGGTAACGATGCAGTTGAATAAAAACCAGGGTACGAAATACCTTCAATACCCACTTTGCCATTATTATTAGGCAGGTTTTTTATCAACCAATCAATAGTATCGTAAGTGTCAGAACTTTCGTCAACTTGTTTACCTTTTTTATTGTCGATATCGGGGCGTACATCCACAAAATCGCCCTCGCTCATCCATTTGCCGCGTACATCCTGGTACACAAAAATAAAGCCTTCCTTTTCTAAAAAGGCGTTTTGCCCAAGCGACCTTTTATACTCGTTTTCGCCATAAGGGGCAACGGTGTAAGGTGTGCGGGTCATTAAAATAGGATATTTTTTGGTTTGATCCTTTGGTAAATAAATGGAGGTGAACAGCCGTTTACCATCGCGCATGGTAATGTATTGTTCCATTTTGGTGTAATGTTGCCGTACGTAACCGGTATCGGCCGCGGGCTGGGCATAGGATGCTATAAAATACAGCATAAGCCCCAACGAGAGCAGGAGTTTTTTCATGTTTAATTTGGGTCAGTTAATTAAAAAGCTAATTTAATATTTAATCGGGTAATTGAGCTTTGGTGATAATAACGTTACATTTCGATTTCGGATTGGGATGTTCGATTTCGGCGTTGTTAATGATTAGCGTGATAAATAGGTGATATCACCGTTTTTGATTTTTAGTCCTTCGAATCCAGGTTCAGACAATATAAATCCGAAATTCCACATCCGAAATCCCAAATCAAAAATAACTTATTAAAATAATTTAAAAAGTATTGCATTTATTGAATTTGTTTTATTAAGTTTGTATTAGATAATGCACAAAGTATTTATACACAGACTATGCAATGACCTTATGTCGGTAAGGTTTATTTTAATAGGTAGATTGGTTTGAATTGAATCCTCGCTCAGGCGGGGATTTTCTTTGTGACATTATTAAGCGGAAAGTCTTAAGTCGAAAGTCTTAAGTCGGAGATTTTCAGCTCAGAACCTTAGACTTAGGACTTCATACTTAACCAAATGGCACGATTAAATTTATTGGAAGAAACCCGGTACGAAAAATTGCCGGTAACCGTTTACAGCAATCAACAAATTGCATCAGTAGCAGTAGCAAACCGCATAGCAGCATTAATACGCAGTAAGGAAGCTAAGGGCGAAAAAACCGTATTAGGCCTGGCCACCGGTGTAACCCCCATTGGTGTTTATGCCGAACTGGTACGTCAGCACAAGCACGAAGGTTTGAGCTTTAAAAACGTAATCACCTTTAATTTGGATGAATACTACCCCATGCAGCCTACAGCGGTACAAAGCTATGTGACTTTCATGAATGAAAATTTGTTTGGCCATGTGGATATTGACAAAAACAACGTGCATATTCCCGACGGTACTTTACAACAGGAAGATGTTGCCGCGTTTTGTTTAGAGTACGAGCAAAAAATAACCAAACTGGGCGGATTGGATCTGCAAATATTAGGTATCGGGCGTACCGGCCACATCGGTTTTAACGAGCCAGGTTCTGCGCCAAACTCGGGTACCCGCTTAGTAACGCTTGATGACCTTACCATAAATGATGCGTCGCGCGATTTCGGCGGCAAAGAGAACGTACCGACAAAAGCCATCACCATGGGCGTGGGTACCATATTTAAAGCCCGCGAAATTATCCTGATGGCCTGGAGCCGCAAAAAAGCGACGATTGTAAAGAAGGCAGTTGAGGGCGAAATATCAGGCGATGTACCTGCTACCTTTTTGCAATTAAGCGAGCATGTGGAATTTGTGCTGGATGAAGCCGCTGCAAGCTCACTCACAAGATTTGATACCCCATGGCTGGTAAAAGATTGTGTTTGGGAAAACGAACTGAAGAAAAAGGCAGTGATCTGGCTGGCCAACACCACCGGCAAACCGGTATTGAAACTAACCGAAGAAGACTACAATAACCACGGCATGGCCCAATTGGCAGTTGAACAAGGCCCGGTTTATAATATTAACATTGACATATTTAACCAAATACAACACACGATAACCGGCTGGCCGGGCGGTAAGCCCCACGCCGATGATTCGCAAAGGCCCGAAAGGGCGCAGCCGGCCCAAAAACGCTCCATCATTTTTTCGCCTCACCCGGACGATGATGTGATTTCAATGGGCGGTACCTTTATCCGCTTAGTTGACCAGGGGCACGATGTGCATGTGGCATATCAAACCTCTGGCAACACGGCTGTTTGGGACGATGATGTGCTTCGGTTTGTTGAATTTGCTATCGATTTTAATGAAAGCATCGGCGAAGACAATACCCGATTGAAAACAATTTACGATGAAATGCGCGCTTTTATTCCTACCAAACAGCCCAACCAGGTAGATACAAAGGAGATAAGGGATGTAAAAGGATTTATTCGTAAAACTGAAGCTATATCCGGCGCACGTTATGCCGGTTTGCCCGATGACCACATTCATTTTATGGCTCTTCCGTTTTATGAAACCGGTAAAATCAAGAAGAATACTGCGGGTGAGGAGGATATTAACCTCACCATTGAGCTGTTACAAAAAATAAAACCCCATCAAATATTTGCCGCCGGCGATTTTGCCGATCCTAATGGAACACATTTGGTTTGCTTCAACATTATATTAGGCGCATTAAACAAACTGAAAGAAACTGAGGAATGGGTGAAAGATTGCTGGTTATGGATGTACCGCGGTGCATGGCAGGAATTTGATACCTGGGAAATTGAAATGGCCGTGCCGCTATCACCACAGGAAGTGATCAGGAAACGTAATGCTATATTTAAACACCAAAGTCAAAAAGACAGACCTGTATTTCCGGGTGATGACGCCCGTGAGTTTTGGGTAAGAGCCGAAGACCGGACTATGGAGACTGCGCGCAGCTACGATAAATTAGGTATGGCCGAGTACGAGGCTATGGAGGCTTTTGTAAGGTATATTTACTAACTATGTTGGGCCAAACTTAGTTTTCGAAACTAAGTTTGGCGCTGCTCACGGGCCGCGCTACCCTTTTTTAGCAAAATACTTTACTTGCAACTGCTTTACAAAACGTAATCCGCGTTGTAATAAAGTACCCTTACGGTTTTTAAGAAAGTGTTTTATAGCCAAATAAGCCAAAGGGTTTTCCTTAATTTCCGAAGGAAATTGCACTACCGGCTTTTTGGCTATTTGTACATGGTACGTTTTTTCGCTGTTTGAATGTACGCCGCTGCCATCGTGCCCTATGTTGTGAACCAGCGAGGTAGACGGGTTTAGCGTTAATCCCCCCTTTAAAAATATAGAGGCATACCAGCGTATGGCCCAGGAATTATTTTTACCTGCTTTAAAATGTTCCAGTTGCTTCCAAAAATTCATGGTACCTTCAATGGAAAATTGTTCTGTCTTCTTAGCATCAAATTGCTTCATCAAAACATCCACATCCGGTTCAAAGTTTTTCCAGGCGCGGGCCCAGGTTGCCCAACCCCAGCTGGTGGCAGCGCGGTAAAAGAACGTATCGGGCAAGCCTTTGGTTTTTAGGTTGTACATATAGGCGCCTATATGCATCACCTTCTCTTCAGTGGCGTATTTGGTTAACGCCTCGTTAAAATATTGCAGGGTATAAACCGATGATAGCAAGTCATCCTCAAACACGATGACCTTTCCATATTCATTCACCAGTTGGGTAACACCGCTGATGATAGAATTAGCCAGCCCCATGTTTTCCTTACGAACGATTACCTTAACCGATTTAAAGCCGGTTACCTCATTTGCCAGTTGTCTTACCTGCTCTACTTTTGCTTTATCGTCGTCGGTTTTAGGGCCATCAGAAAATATAAACAGACGCGATTCATCGGCCAATAAGTTTTTTTGCAAATAACTGATCGTACGGCGGGTATGCTCCGGACGGTTGTAAACAAATAATGCGATGGGTGCAGGGTTTTGCATAGGGTTTCTTTTTTTTTGTCATTCTGAGCAGAGTGAAGAATCTTCTGAGACATACGTAACGAAATATGCATCTCGGCTATTGCAAGGCGGAGAAGATCTTTCGCTATGCTCAGGGGGACAAATCTGTATCAATGAAATATCTCCACCTTTTCGCCAGCCTTTTTACAAAGTACGGTATAGGCATTGGCCAACTGTTCATTCATTTTTTTACCAAAAATTTTGCCAAGGCTACTTTTAACAGCAAACTCAGTGGCAATTTTTAAGTCGGTTATAAAATTCTTCGGCTTTTTTTGGTTGATATAGGCGTTAAACCGGGTAACCTCGGGTTCAATCATCGATGTTAAATCGCGCTCAACTTCAAAGCCCTCGGTGCGTAATAAATAACGCAGCGAAGTTGGCGTATAAACATTAATATGTCCATAAGCCAGGAAGTGTTTTATGCGATTGTCGACGCCAGTTTTATAATCGCGGGGCACTTCAATTACGCAATAACGCGCTACCCGTTTCAACTCGCGCAATAACAAACGCTCGTGCTCCACATGCTCCAATACGTGCGACAGAATGATCAAATCAAAACTATCATCCTCGAAAGGCAAATGATAACCATCAAATAACTGAACAGAAAGTAAATCATTAATTCCCCTGGAAAGGATATGCTCCACCCCGCTTGCAGAAATTTCTACCGCGTGATATTCAGGTGCAAAGTTTTTATCGGACAATAGCTTCAATATGCTGCCATCGCCCGCGCCAACTTCCAATACTTTTTTAAAAGAGTGACCTTTGCATACATCAATAATATGTTGCGCTTTAAATTTGGCGCCCAACATGCGCCAGGCTTCGTCGTGTTTTTCGTAAAATTCGTCGTATGCGGTTTTAACATTGCCGCTAACTATTTGTTCGGCCATATTAAATATTTAAACAGTTGTCCGGTTTATAAAAAATTGAGGTGGCTTTGTTATAAAACAAACCCGGCGAAATACCGCTGAATGAAAGCTGTTTAAAGCCCTGTGCCTTCAAAAAATCTATTCCTTCGTTATAAAATTCTCTTTCCGAATCGTCCAATACCACTACGCCATTTGCCGACAAAGCACCTACCGCCTGTATGCAGCAGTTAACCCGGTCGCGGCCATCAACAATAATAATGTCGAATTTCTCTTTTAATGTAAGCGGCATGTGGCAATAGTCGCCGCCACGCACCAGTTCGCAAAATATCATTTTGGCATTTTCGGGCTGCGAGCTTACTATTTTATCATACCATTCCTTATCATGCTCAACCGAAACTACCTTTCCGGCATGTTTGGCATAAAAAAAAGTAGAGTTACCGGAGCCGAACTCAAAAACAGAAATGTTTTTATTCAAACGTTCGGTAATAAAATCAATAAACGAATAGGTTACCCAGGGTATTGGTTCGCCATTTTTATCAACCGGCGACTGTGTTTTTTGCGCATTGAACCAGCCGATCTCGTTCAAATAGCCTTTTTCGCCAAATGACAGCATCGACCTTAACTTAGGCCGGTTGGTAATCATTTCACTTGCTAACTTACCTAATAACCTCAATGTGCTCATCGTTTAGTAATTTTTTGAAACAGCGAAATTAAAAATAATGATTTAAACATCATCACCCCCTGGTCGCGTACTTTGGGGATAAATATAACAAAGAAAGGTGCGCTTGCATAAGCTACCAGCGTGGCAATAGCGGCCCCCATCATCCCCATTTTAGGTATCAGGAGGAGATTTAGCACAATATTTACGATAGCGCCGAACCCGGTGCGAATAAAAGTAAGCTTGTTAAAGTTCTCGGCTATTAAATACTGACTGTTAGCTGCCCCCAAAAATACAAACACGCCCGACCAGATGTGTACCGATAATACCGGTGCGGCATAAGCATATTCGGGTTTATAAAATTTGTAAATTAATGGTGCAGCAAAGGTGATGATGATTGCAGTAGGCAGGCTCAAATAAACCATCAAATCGTATAGATTTTGTATGCGCTTTTTATACCGCTCAAGATCATCGCGTTTGGCATTTAAAATTGCAGGGAACAATGAAGTTACTATTACGGCCGGAATAAAGTTCCAGGCTTCGCTTAGCTGCGATACCGTGGCGTAGGCGCCAGCCTCCTTTAACCCGCTCATATTCTGTAGCATAAAGGCATCTATCCGCATGTATAGCGATACCATGATCCCCGAAATGATTAACGGCCACGAATATTTCAGCAATTTGCGTGATAAAGCAAAATTGAATGACCATTTAAATACGCTTCGTCCCTTACGCTGATAAGTAAAATAATAACCAATCGATAGCAATAGCACATCAAAAGTATAAGCGTAAATAAAATAAAACAGCGGCTGATGGGTGAAAATCAAAAGCACTTTTATAGCCGCCGATACCAGGTTGCCGATAATCTGCACCTGCATAATGTATTTTGACTGAACCTGCGATTGAAAATAGGAATCAACCACAGTTAAAGCCTGGAAAATACCTGTAAACGAAAAGATCAGCACATAACTGTACGGCGTACCCTTGGCGGGAAGAATTGAAAAAGCGCAATAAATAAGCGGGATACAGCATAAACCTGCAAATATCTTCATCAAGAAGGAGGTGCCTAAAATTTGATCGCGATTTTCGGGAAACTGGTGAAGTTCCTTTACAATAAACTGATCGAGCCC
>JABDBM010000020.1 GCA_013288685.1 Bacteroidota bacterium
CAAAGTGCGTTTAAGGCAGCTCCCTATGATTTTTCGGAATTAAAATCATTCGTTTTTAAATATGGGCCCGGCGATAGTTTGATTAATCAATATAATTCGGAAACCGGAGAGTATCAATACCTAAATAAAAGGGATTCGCTGGTCAAAACACATCTGTATTTAACCAGCAATGACCTTATTTATCTTCATCGGAAAGCCGTTGAGCTTGGCTTTTGGGATTTCCCGTCGAACGAAAAAAATGCAGATACCAGCTACACAGGCGATAAGAAGCCATTTGAGTTTTTTATTCAGTATAACTACAAACATAAAAGCAAGACGGTATTGTTTAGCACCAATTACGGAGGCTCGCAGGAATTGATGGAAGCCAACAGGACCTTAATTACAGATATACAAACTGTTTTGAGCAAAGCCGAGGAACGCCAGAAAAAGTAAATAATATGAAAAATATCCTTACTCTCGCATGTTTATTGGTTTCTATATCGTCGTTTGGGCAACAAATTACGTACGAGCAATTCCAGCAACAGGCAAGAACAGACATTAATCTGCAACCAGAGTATGGTCACGTAGTTAAAGATAAGGATCACCTGGAAGAAGATCAGAAGTTTATTGATTTGGTATTGAAACAGGATACTACCCATCGCAAAGGCTCGGAGCATCTTGTAGGGTTGGGCTTTAAATACCTGGGCCAGGGAGATATGGAAACCGCGATGCGCAGGTTTAACCAGGCCTGGTTGCTTGATCCTCAAAACGAAAATGTCTATTGGGGATTTGGTGCAATATATGGTACTTTTAGCGATTATCCGAATGCGATTGTGCAGTACGACAAGGGATTAGCTTTAAACACACAAAGTTCTGTACTCTTAACAGATAAAGCGACGATTTATTTTGTGATGTATCAGCGGGGGCATCAGCAAAGCAATTTGGATTCAGCGCTGAGTTTGCTGACAAAATCGTACGGGATAGATGCCCAAAACTTAAATACCATATACAAACTTTCTATTTGCTATTTTTTATCTAAAGATTGTGCAAACGCTCAAAAGTTTTATAGTGAATTTATAAAGGTAGGAGGGACGACTCATGCTGACGGATACGCTGATGCGTTAAAAAAGCAATGTAATAACTAAACGTTTATACATTGCTTTTTATAAAATAAAATTCTATATTTGCACCTCGAATTTTAAAACAATAATTAACAAACAATGTACGCAATAGTAAGTATAGCAGGACAGCAATTTAAAGTTGCAAAAGACCAGCAGATCTTTGTACACAGATTACAAGGTGACGAGGGCGCTAGTATTGAATTTGACAACGTATTGTTAGCAGAAAACGAAGGTGCTTTTAAATTAGGTTCTGATTTAAAAGGTGCTAAAGTATCGGCAACAATATTGTCACATTTAAAAGGTGATAAAGTAATTATCTTCAAAAAGAAAAGAAGAAAAGGTTACAAAAAGAAAAACGGTCACCGTCAGCAATTTACCAAGATCGAGATCACCGGTATTACATTATAATCAGGGTTTAAACCGAACCGGAGTTAAACCCGGATCATTAAAAGATATTAAGAAATGGCACATAAAAAAGGGGCCGGTAGTTCAAGAAACGGCCGCGAGTCACATAGCAAACGTTTAGGTATCAAAATTTTCGGTGGTCAGCCGGCAATTGCAGGCAACATTATTGTTCGTCAGCGTGGTACAAAACATAACCCAGGCCTTAACGTAGGCATTGGCAGGGACCATACCTTATTCGCATTAGCGGAAGGTGTTGTTACCTTTAAAAAGAAAGCAGATAACCGTTCATACGTTTCGGTATTACCTTTCGAAACTGCACCAGTTGCAGAAGTTGCTGCACCGGCACCGGTTGCAAAAGCTGAGAAAAAAGCAGTTGTAGTTGAAGCGCCTGTTGCAGTTGCAGCAGAAGAAGCTCCGGTTGCTGAAGCAGAAGCTCCAAAAAAGAAAGCAGCTCCAAAAAAGAAAGCTGCTGACGCTGAAGAAGAAGCTGCCGCTGAGTAATTAGCAAGTTAATCATATTGAAAGCCCGGACTTATTTTTAAGTCCGGGCTTTTTTATGTTCTTTACGCGAAGGAATACGAATTTTTTCGACTGGACACGAATTGAATTGTGATTGTTTACTTTGTCAATCAATGAACGCTTAATATTTACAGCCGTTAGTTAGCCAAAGCAAAACCAATTGGTACAGTATATTGAGTCCGTACGGCTTGCCCATTTTGCATGCCCGGCATCCACTTAGGGGATAGCTTCATTAACCTGATAGCTTCCCGGTCAAGATCTTCCGATACGCCCCTTACAACCTGTATATTGCTCAATGATCCATCTTTCTCAACAACCATTTGCAAGATCACTATACCCTGGATATTTTGTTCGCGGGCTTTGGCCGGATATCGCATAGTCTTGGCCAGAAAACTCCAAAACTGTTCCATCCCTCCCGGAAATTCCGGTGCTTTTTCAACCGATACAAACACCTTATCCTCCTGCTTCGCGTTGTTTTTTGTGGTGTCGATTGTTTGTGCTTTACCAGTTAGAATGAAAAATAAGGCGGCTAAGGTAAATAGTATTCTTTTCATGGTTTTTAGATTTTAATATAACAGAATGGTCACGAATTTTTTAGAAGGGATACGAATTTAGAAGTCGCAAAGACTAATCAGTTTTTCAATTCGTGTCCATTCGCCTAATGCGTGAACATTAGTGTTCATTTTTATTTTATTCAAATATCACCTTTTTAATATAAAACGTATCCTCGTCAATCACCGGTATGGTTCTACTTTCAACTGTTAAACCTTTGTTGCTATCTACTATAAGCCTTTTGGTTCCCGCATCTGTAGTAATTTCCATTGGCAGCGGGATGCTCATGTTTTGTAATTTAATCTGGTACTTATTGCCGGGCAATTGCTTTACGTGCACTTCCAGTTTATTAGCGGTACGCAGGTACAAGTCAAACAAAGGTTTCAAATCCCTGCCCGATTCCTGGCTGAAAAATTGCTCCACATCAGCCGTGCTTACCAGGTTATCGTAGGTGTATTTAGGCGAGGTGACAAACTTTTTTAAAGCCGGAAAAAACGCGCTATCGCCCATTATATAACAAATGGTATGCATAAAAAATGCGCCTTTACCATAGATGTCACCGTTGTAGGCAGCTTCTTCATCAATATCTTTCCCTAATACAATAGGCAATTTATTTTCAAAACGCGGCGCTGCATTTTTAAAGAAATTAACATAAGCCGCTTCTCCCTCAAACTCCCTGATATAAAGGGCATCCCCGTAGGTACAAATGCCTTCGTGTATCCAGTAATCGGCCCAGTCTTTGGCTGTTACCTTATTGCCCCACCATTCGTGACCAAATTCATGGTGCATCAGTCCGTCGTAATCGGTGCCGCCTACTTTTGTATAGCGAAACTTGTTACCATAAGCATTCATGGTTTGGTGTTCCATACCTAAGTGTGGTGTTTCGCAAATGGCAATTTTTTCTTTGGCCCATGGGTATTCGCCAAAATATTTTTCTTGTTCGTGGATGGTTTTTTCAAAAATATCCAAATGATGCTGGGCCTTTGACAGATGCTCCTTCAATACATAAAACTGCAGGGGCACCTTATTGCCGTTAACCGTGGCATATTCCCTTGTAACTACAGCAAAATCGCCCACATTAAACAGGATGCTGTAGTTGTTAATGGTATAATTGGTTTTCCAGTGATAGGTTGCAGTTGCACCGTGTTTGGTGATGTTCTGCAATAAGCCCGGCCCGGCAACTACCAGGTCCTTAGGCACGGTGATCATCATATCCACACCTTCATTAGGCTCGTCCGACGGAGAGTCTTTACAGGGATAATACAACTTACCACCTGCGCCTTCGGCAGTGATCGCCATCCAGGGATGACCGGTTGAGTCTCTTGTCCATATAAAGCCATCATCCCACGGTGGTCTTTTGGCCACATGCGGCTTGCCACCATAAAATACTTTTACGCTGGCTTTACCAGCGGGCAGCTCATTGTTTAAGCTGATCCTGATTTGGTTGTTTTTATATTCAAAGGGTTGGTTTTTGTTGTTTACCAAAACCTGCTTTACACCCAGCGAATCGAGCAGATCAAAAAGCAATACCTTAGTTGGCTGTGCCATAATTACATCAACAATGGTATACCCATCTATAGATTTTTGATTGAAATCCACATTCAGCGCAATGGTGTAATGCCTGATGTCCATAATGGCCTGCTCGGGCTTGAGTTTGCCGCCGTTGGTGAGGGTTTGGGCGGATAAGTGTATGCTTACTAAGCAAATCAACAATGTTAGTGTTTTTTTCATTTTGTCTGTCGATTAGGGATTAACGGGCACATCTATGTGAACTAAATAGGCGATGCGTACTGGTTTGCTATTCCAAGTGCCGGGATGCCATTTGGGGCCTTTGCTGATTACTCGTATTGCTTCTTTATCAATGTCAGGGGATAAACCTTTTGCGACCCTTACATCGGTTAAACTTCCATCCAGTTCTACAACAAACCGGAGTATGACTCTTCCATTAATACCGCTGGAATTCGGAGGTGAATTAAAATTCTCTTTGAGATATGATGCGAACTTTTCAAGCCCACCCGGAAATTCCGGGGCTTGTTCGTAAAAATTATATATCTTTTTCGGATCTACACTGTTTTGAGGATTTGGCTCTTCAACCATAATATCGGCGCTCTTCATATCACTTGGCGCGAAGACATAATCTGCGTTGTTAACGGGCTTGGTGTTCATCGGTGAAACAAAATTCAAGGTGACCGTCAATGACGTGGCAACTCGTACCCCTCCTTTCACCCCCGGAGTCCAAAGAGGGCTGTGCCTGAAAATTGATATTATCGCTGTATCTGCTATTTTTCCGAAGTCACTGGTAATCTTCGGATTTATGAGCCTGCCATCTTTTTGGATAACAAATTGCGCACGCACTGGCCCGATCAGAGAACCAGTGTTAAGTTTTGATGCTGAGAGAACATTAATGTAGTTATTGAATTTTTCAATCCCACCAGGAAATTCCGGTATTTTATCGACAGATGTGTAGATTTTTGAAGTATCTTTTGATTGAACAGACGTTTGCGCACTCGACTTCAGTGTAAATATTGCTGCAATCGAAATTAATAACAACTTGTATTTCATTCATTAAATTTGTTAATTGTTTTCAGGCAAATTAAATGCAACCGGGATAACAAATTCGGTTCGTACCGGAATATTATGAATTTTTCCGGGTATCCATCTCGCAGTTTTTTTTACCAATCTCACCGCTTCTTCATCGCACCCATCGCCAATGCCACGCACAGCGGCGACATTCGTAAGCCGTCCATTTTTCTCAACGATAAACCTAATCATAACCCGTCCTTGTGTGCCGTTTTTGATAGCGGCTTCCGGATATCTTAGGTTTTTCTTTATGTAAAGATTCAAGCCTTGTTCACCGCCCGGATATTTGGCAGGCGTGTCGAGCGCCGACGTGTAAAGGTAATTTTCGTGCATTAACATCGAGTCTGTTACTATCATATACCCTTCCCCGCCTCCGGGAAATTCGACCATTCTCCTCAACGGTTGTTGACCGTAGGTTGCAAATAGCATCAATAAGCAAATGTTAAGCAACAGTATCCGTTTCATAAATCAATTTTCCCTCACCAACAACCCATCCGCAAACTCGCGGAGGTATTGTTTGTGGCTGTCCGGTAGGTTAATCGCATCAAGCGCATCAAAGGCCTTATCCGCATAAGTTTGCATGGCGAATTCGGCATATTCCCTAATCTCCAGCGTATTATAAATAGCGGTTACGGCTTCCACCTTTTCTGTATGATCAAATTCTTTCAGCGCTATCCAGTAATTCAATTCCCTTAACTGCTGTTCATCAGCCAGTTCCAATGCCTTGATCAATAAAAAGGTTTTTTTGTTGGAAATGATATCACCGCCCACTTGTTTCCCGAATTTTTCCGGGTCACCGTAAACATCCAGGATATCATCCTGTAATTGAAAGGCAATGCCTAAATGTTCGCCGAAACTGCTTAACAAGTTGGCATCTTTTAAATCGGCCCCGCCAATTAGTGCACCTATTTTTAATGCGCCGCCCAATACCACAGCCGTTTTAAGGCGAATCATGTTAATGTATTCGGTATTGGTTACACCGCCGCGTGTTTCAAATTCCATATCCAGCTGCTGACCTTCGCAAACGCCAACGGCTGTGTTATTAAAAATATCCAATATGGGGCGCAGCAAGTGTTCGGGCACCTGCATCATCAGCTTATAGCCCTCTATCAGCATCACATCGCCTGATAGGATGCCTACATTCTGGTTCCAGCGTTCGTGTACGGTTGTTTTGCCGCGACGTATAGGGGCATTGTCCATAATATCATCATGCATCAGCGTGAAGTTATGGAATACTTCAATAGCCAGGGCAGGAGGGATGGCAGCATCTACGTCGCCACCAAAAAGATCACAAGCCATTAATAACAACGCGGGCCGCATTCGCTTTCCGCCAAGCGACAGGATATAACTTATCGGTTCATATAAGGCAGCCGGATAGTGCGGGAAAGCCAATTTATCAACGGCTTCGCTTATTATTTGCTGCAGGTCTTCGAGTTTCTTCATGTTTGTTTTAAAAGTTGTAAGGGGTTGTAGTTGTTGGAGGAAGGGTTATAATTGTTGTAAGGGTTGTAATTGTTGTAGTCTTTGAAATTATTAAATCTCTTATAACTTTTACAACCCTTACAACTACTACAACCTTTACAACCTCTCCCAACCTATTCCACTACCAACGAAAAATCAATCTGTTTCTTAGTCAAATCCACATTTTTTACCCTGATCTTTACTTCATCGCCCAATTGGTAAACTTTCTTTTTACGCTGACCGATAATGGCGAAGTTTTTTTCGTCTAAAGTATAAAAGTCGTCGGATATATCGCGCAGGCGGATCATTCCCTCACATTTATTTTCGATAATTTCCACATACATGCCCCATTCGGTAACGCCTGATATTACACCATCATAAACACTGCCCACCTGGTTTTGCAGGTATTCGGCCTGTTTGTATTTAACCGAAGCACGTTCGGCATCAGCCGCTTTTTTCTCCATTTGCGACGCGTGCTGGCACAGTTTCTCGTAATGCTCCGCATTTGCAGATTGGCCACCGTTCAGGTAATGGAACAGCAAGCGATGAACCATCACATCCGGATAGCGGCGGATAGGGGAGGTGAAGTGCGTATAATGGTCAAAAGCCAGCCCATAGTGGCTGCTGGTTTTGGTGGTATAAATAGCTTTTGCCATGGAGCGGATGGCCAAATGCGTCAGCACATTTTGTTCTTTTTTACCTTCCACATCCTCCATCAAAAAGTTGAGGGATTTGGCGGTTTCTTTATCCGACTTGGTATTGATCTTATACCCAAACCGGGCTGCAAACTGTGCAAAGCTTGCCAATGCCTCGGGTTTAGGGGAATCGTGGGCGCGGTAAACGAAGGTATATTTATGTTTGCCTTTGCCCATTTTGCTTACATATTCGGCTACCTTTTTGTTGGCCAGCAACATAAAATCTTCAATCAGCTTATGGGCATCCTTGCGTTCCTTTACATAAACGCCGATGGGTTTACCCTGCTCATCCAGTTTGAATTTTACTTCGGTTGTTTCAAAGCTGATTGCGCCGGCTTTAAACTTACGTTCGCGCAGCTTGTAGGCCAGGGCGTTTAGTTTGGCTATTTCGGCTTCAAAATCGCCGGCTTTAGCTTCTATCACTTCCTGTACTTCCTCGTACGTAAATCGCCTGTCGGAGTGAATAACGGTCTTTCCAAACCATTCATTGATAACGTTTGCATTTTCATCCAACTCAAACACAGCCGCGAAGCAAAGTTTGTCTTCCTTGGGCCGCAAGGAGCATAAGCCGTTTGATAAACGCTCGGGCAGCATTGGTATCACACGATCAACTAAATAAACCGATGTTCCCCTGTCCTCCGCCTCTTTATCCAGCGCCGATTCAGGTATAATATAGTGGGATACATCGGCAATATGAACGCCTACTTCATAATTGCCGTTTTCCAGCTTTTTAAATGATAAAGCATCATCAAAATCCTTGGCATCAAACGGGTCAATCGTAAAAGTGGTCACATTTCTGAAGTCGCGTCGCTTAGCGATTTCTTCGGGTGTGATAATGTCGGATATCTGTTCCGCATCATGTTCTACATCAGCCGGGAACGACAGCGGGAAGCCATACTCTGCGAGGATGGCATTCATTTCGGTATCATTTTCGCCCTGGGCACCTAAAATGTGCTTAATGCGACCGATGGGGTTTTTGGCATCAGCCGGCCAGTCGGTAATTTCAGCAACGGCTTTTATCCCATTTTTAGCGCCATTAAGTTCGCCGATGGGAATAAAAATATCGTGCATCATCTTCCGATCGTCCGGGATGAAAAAGGCATAGCGTTCGGATAGTTTTACGATGCCGGTGAACTCCATTTTGGCGCGCTGCAATATTTCTATCACTTCGCCTTCCTTGTTTTTGCCACGGCTTTTGGCATAAACGTAAACCTTTACCCGGTCGCCGTTTAGTGCATTGCGTAATTTGCGTGGGGCAACAAAAATGTCACTTTCAGCTTCATCATCGGTAACAATAAAGGCCGAACCATCATTGGTTAAGTCAACTTTGCCTTCGATAAATGTTTTTAGTTCGAGCAATTGAAATTTGCCCGGAGAAAGTTCTTTAAGCGTTTGTTTTTTAGCTTCGTCTTTTAATATATCGAAAATGGTTTCGCGATCTTCCGGATCGCGGATATTTAATTTAGCAGAGACTTGTTTGTAATTTAACGGCGTATTGCCGTTTTGTTCAAAAATATCGAGTACCAATTGGGTTAGTACTTTATTGATAGATGAACTGTGTTTCTTTTTTGACATGCGTATTATTTATACAAATTATTAAGGCAAACAGGTCAAAGTGCCGAAAGGCTCTTACCATAGCGATGAATTTTATGCCATTGCTATTTGACAATTGTGTTTGCCGCTGTAAAAGTACCCAATATTTAAGGGATATTGATGTTTGAAAATTAGCTTTCGCGAAACTATTCTACAGTGTATACGGATCGATGCTTTTCAGTTCCGCAATGCGTTCAAAATCTTTTAAATTTCTGGTGAGCAATTTTAGATTATTTTCAATGGCAGTTGCGGCAATGATACTGTCGGGGAGTTTTAAGCGATATTTTCTTCTTATTTCAATTGATTTAAGAATTATGTTTTCATTCAAATTGAAAACAGTTGAGGTTGAATGAAGTCGTTAAGAATTTTTAATTGCTCATCGGTAGCTTTCGACCAGGCCAATATTTCTATGCGGGAAATTACCGAGAGCTGAACAGAGATTTTGTCTATCAAGTCAATTGACGTCGAGGGCAACTTGTTTTCCAAATAATCGATAATAGTATTTGTGTCGACTAAATATCCCCGTCCCATTCGTTTCTAATATCTTTTATATGTTGTTGAAAGTCCTGATATTGTTCCTCTGTTAACTTCAAGGCCCCTCTGAAGTCGGATGACTTTTTCGGCGATTTTTTTTCCATTTGGTCAACTTCGTCTAACACATATAGTAATACTTCAACCTCTTTGCCAATGTAACTCTCCGGCACATGTATAGATAAATCCTGATTATCGGGTGTTATTATGGTGCGTATCATTTTCTTCAAATAAAAATTAGACTGATGGATCAGTTCCTTTATAACAAAATTACATATTTAAAGTGAAAATAAATGCTTGGAACAAAATCAATACACCAACTAACATTTCCATGCAATCATGATCCACCAACAACAAATATGAAATATTTATTAATGCTCACGCAAGTCACCCAGGAATAGAAGCAATCAACTTCTTCGTATACTCTTCCTTCGGATGATAATAAATCTCATCCGGATCGCCCATTTCAACGATTTCGCCCTTGTTCATTACCATCATCCTGTCGGATATATGTTTAATAACTGCCAAATCATGCGAGATAAAAATATAAGTCAAATTAAATTCCCGCTGCAGTTCGCGGATCAGGTTGAGTACCTGGGCCTGCACTGATACATCCAGTGCCGAAACCGATTCGTCACAAATAATAAATTTAGGATGCAAGGCTAATGCCCGAGCGATAACAATCCGCTGCCTTTGCCCACCCGAAAACTCATGCGGATAACGGTTAAAATGTTCCGGCAGCAGGTTTACGCGTTCCAACAGTTCCAATACCTTTTTTTTGCGTTTGGTGTTGTTGGTATAAAATTGATGCACCTGCAAAGGTTCCATCAGCGAATCGCCAACAGTGAGACGTGGATTTAGCGATGAGTAGGGGTCCTGGAAAATAATTTGGATATCTTTTCGGATTTCCCGCAGTTCTCTTTTTTTGAGACTTCGCAAATCAGTATTTTCAAAATTGATGCTGCCCGATGTAGGTTCTATCAGACGTAAAATACTACGACCCAATGTGGTTTTGCCGCAGCCCGATTCGCCTACCAGCCCAAGTGTCTCGCCCGGATAAACATCAAAGCTAACTTCATTAACAGCCTTAACCGCTTCCTTCGACCGGTTGAAAAAGCCTGAACCTACAGGAAACCAGGTATTAAGTCCGCTTATTTTTAAAAGCGGTGGCTGACTGTACAATTTGGTTTTCCGCTCTTCCAATTCCCCGGCTGCAAAGGCAAACCGTTCCCTTATTTTTTCGATGGTGATGGTTTTTGTACCAGCTTCCAGAAAATCAGCCACAACAGGCAATTGTTTTAAATGATAATCCGGCGATGGGCGGCAAGCCAATAGTCCTTTGGTGTAGGGATGTTGGGGATCGGAAAACAGGATTTTTACCGGCGCCTCCTCCACCACTTCGCCTTTATACATCACCAAAACGCGGTCGGCAATCTCACTGATCACACCCAAATCGTGCGATATAAATACCAGGCTCATATTGCGTTCAGCCTTTAGCTTTAGTAACAGTTCGATGATGGTTTTTTGCACGGTTACATCCAAAGCAGTAGTTGGTTCATCGGCAATTAAGATCTCCGGGTTACAGGATAAAGCCATGGCAATCATCACCCTTTGCTTTTGCCCGCCTGATATTTCGTGTGGGTAACTGTCAAAAATGGCTTCCGGTCGTGGAAGTTGTACCTCATTAAAAAGCGCAATGGTTTTTTGCTTAGCCTCGGCTTTATTGAGTTTTAGGTGCAGTTGAATGGCTTCGGTTATTTGAAATCCACAGGTTAAAACCGGGTTAAGCGAGGTCATCGGCTCCTGGAAGATCATCGCCATCCCGTTGCCGCGTATTTTGCGCATTTCATCTTCGGGTAAGCTGCATAAGCTTGTACCGTTCAATAAAACGTCGCCGCAAATAACCGCTTGCTCGGCATTCAGCAAACGCATTAAGGTAAGCGCAGTAACGGATTTTCCGGAACCCGATTCGCCCACTATGCCAATGGTTTCGCCTTCTTTTAAATTAAATGATATCCCTTTAACCGCCTCAAATAAGCCGTTTGGGGTTTTAAATTTAATGCTCAGATTGCTTACCTGCAGCATATTATCCTACTATGGTTATGCAATCATCAGCAATCAATTCCTCGCCGCGGTAACGCCTTAATAATTGTGCTGTGGCAATTACATCCTTTTGGCAATAAGTGCTAATTCTTTCCAATTGATTATCAACCCAGTAAGCATGTCCCACCATACTGCCGTCGATGTCGTCTTTTGGGGTTGGGATATTAAAAATGGCAGCAAGCAGGGCAAGGGAAGTATAGTTTTTATAGTCGCCAAATTTCCATAGCTCCATGGTATCCAAATGGTTTATTTCCCATGGCCGTTTGCCTGCAATTTCCAGTTGGGAAGGTACTTTTAAGCCGTTAATCAGTGTGCGGCGACAGATATACGGAAAGTCGAACTCCTTACCATTGTGTGCACACAAAATCAAACTCGCCGGCTGACTCGCTAACACTACGCCAAATTTTTCAAGAATTTCTTTTTCATCGTGCGACGCAATGGATTTTACCCTCAACCCCGTGTTTTTCCCTGGCGTAAAAATGCCCATAGATATACAGATGATCTTACCAAACTCGGCCCAGATACCGGCACGCTCATAAAAATTTTCAGCGGTTTCCTCTTTGCGCTGGTGCAGCGTTTTAAGGTCCCAAAGTTTTTGAAAATGCTCCGGCACCTCGTCAAAATTGGGGTATTGCGGCACGGTTTCGATATCAATTACCATCAGGTTATGAAAGTCGTATTGTTCGAGCATTTGTTGTTCTTTTTTTAGCCAAGATAGGCATTGTTATGGAAAAAGCCTAACGCCTCAGCCCCGGCCCCTCTCCTTTGGAGAGGGGAGCTGTTAAAAAGTCCCTCTCCAAAGGAGAGGGATTTAGGGTGAGGCGTGGGTTGCTCATTTCGCCAGCACCTCAAACGCCAAATGAAGCGTATTCCCATTCCCATCAACCAAAGTTAACGTATGCTTCCCCGCCGATGGGTTTAATGCTACCTGATGAAAATCCTTCGTTTCGCCAACATACTCATCGTCCAAATGCCAGAATATTTTGATGCCCGCCTGCCGGTGCGCTGCATTAAATATTACCCTGCCCCGTCTGCCGTCTGCTTCCAGCGGAACGTATATTTTTGCGTTTTCTTTTGGATAGATAATTTCCATGGGGTTACTGCTGCCACCCTGTACACAATCGGTCCGGAAGGGCGGCAGCACATGGTATTGATAGTTTTTAGTTTTATAATAATACTCCATAGATGGCGGCAGCACAAACCACGATTTATTAACGATTTGATCCGGCGGTACGCAATTACCGGTTACCTGCCATTTGCCATCCGGGCTTAAATGCACCAGCTGATGGTAGGGGCATACCGGCGCTTTCAATCCGCTTTGAGGTACCCATTGTTCGTCTGTATCATCACAATGTTGGCCAGCACGGTACCCGCTTTGGCGGCAAACTTTTATTTTTACCATTTCGCCAACCGGCATTTCAAACCAGCTACGCGCCACCGGCAACAGCCTGAAAATTTCAAACAGGACAGGGGCAGCAGTGTTTATCCCGGTAAGGTTGGGGCGGCCTTCGCCATCAGTATTGCCTACCCACACGCCAACCACATATTTTGGTGTAATACCTATGGCCCATCCATCGCGAAAGCCAAAGCTTGTCCCGGTTTTCCAGGCTACGCGCTGGCTCGAGCTGAATTGCTGCCAAAGCATTTCCTCGCCCGGCCGCATAACTTCTTCCATCGCCTGTAAAGTGTAATAAATGGAGCCTGCATCCAGCAAGCCAGACTTTTGTAATTCGGGTTTTGTTACCCCCGGATAGGTGTACACTGGGCTGTGATAATCCGCCGGGTCATATTTGCCATTATATTTATTATAATGATTGAGCACCCGCGCCATATCTGCGTAAGCACCACTTAACTCCCAAAGCGTATTTTCGCCGCCGCCTAAAATAAGCGACAAACCATAATGGTCGGCCGGTTGCTTTAATGTGGTGATGCCCACCTGGTGTAAAAAATCATAAAAGCGTTCGTATTTGAACTGTTGCAGCATTTTTACAGCCGGGACGTTTAATGATCTCGATAAGGCCCTTGAGGCCGGCACTGCGCCATCGTAATTTAAATCGAAATTTTCGGGATGGTAACCTGCAATTTGGGTGGGGATATCGGGCATTAAACTGTTGGGCAGCAACAAACCATCGTGCAGCATGGATGCATATAAAAGTGGTTTTAGGGTGCTGCCCGGACTGCGGGGCGCATTGATCACATCCACATCGCTTTCCATAGTCGGGTCTTCGGCGTGAGCGATATTACCGGCGTAAGCCAGGGTGGCACCAGTTTCAACATCTAAAACTATTGCAGCGATGTTGTTAATATCATTGGCTTTTAATACCTGGTGATGCCGTTCCAGTATCTCGTTTACCTGTTGCTGTAAATTTGCTTTAATGCTGGTGCGGATACGGGTTTCGCCATGCAAACTATTTTTATTATCCGCCCTAAAACGTACCAGCAGGTGTGGGGCCAATTGGGGGAGGGGTACCGGCCTGTCGGGTACCGGCTCCAGCTTAGCAAGTGATGCTGTGGTGGAATCAATAATGCCTTGCCTGTGCAGCTTATCCAGCAATACGTTTCTTTTCTTTAACAGGATAGCGCGGTTTCTCCCCGGGTGAACCAGTGATGGCGAATTGGGTAGCACCGCCATAGCTGCCATTTCGCCCCAGGATAATTTATCCGGGCTACGGCCAAAATAGCGCCAGGAAGCAGCGTCCAAACCGATAACATTGCTGCCAAATGGTGCATTGCTGCCATAAAGTGATAATATTTCCGCTTTGCTGTAACTGCATTCCAGCCGCATAGCCATAAATATCTCTTTCAATTTGTTCCAAATAGTGCGCTTATGTTTGGTTGATAGCCGTATTACCTGCATGGTGATGGTGCTGCCCCCGCTGGTTACTTTTTTTGAACGAAAATATTGTTTTACCGCCCGACCAAATGCCAAAGCATCAAACCCGGGATGGTGCATAAAACGCTTATCCTCGAAGCTGATGATGCATTGTTTAAATTTTTCAGGCACTTCGGTATTGGGTGGGAAGCGCCATTGACCATCGGATGCGATCGACGCGCCGAGCAATTGCCCGTTTGCATCATCAATAACATACGACGTAGGGCTTTTAAACAGCGGCTTTGGCAAACAAAACCAGAAAAGCAAGAACATGACCAGTAAAAACGCGCATATTATTATTACTTTTGGTTTTTTTAGATAAGTTTTAACGCGCTTTAAACCCGATTGCACGAACAAAGAAAATGAAGATTGAAAAGTTGTCAATTGTTATACCGGCTTACAACGAAGGTAATACGATACATTTAATATTAAACAAAATTAAAGCGGTTAATTTAATTGATGATATAAAAAAGGAAATCATCATCGTTAACGATTGCTCAACCGACCATACAGAGGAAGCTGTTGCCGATTATCAGCAAAATAATCCCGACGTAAACATTCAGTATTTTAAGCACGAAATAAACAAAGGCAAAGGCGCAGCACTACATACCGGCATACAAAAAGCCACCGGAACTTATCTGATTATCCAGGATGCCGATTTAGAATATGATCCCGAAGAATATAATGACTTGCTGAAACCTGTTTGCAAAGGCTTTGCCGATGTGGTATACGGTTCGCGGTTTATGGGCAGCAATCCGCACCGGATACTTTTCTTTTGGCATACCATAGGCAACCGCTGGTTAACGTTTGCGTCAAACATGTTCAGCAACCTTAACCTTACGGATATGGAAACCTGTTATAAACTGTTTGACACCAAACTGATACAATCCATAAAACTGCGCGAACAACGCTTTGGATTTGAACCGGAAGTTACCCAGAAAATCGCCCGGGTACCCAAAATAAGGATTTACGAAGTAGGGATATCCTATTATGGTCGTACCTACGAAGACGGTAAGAAGATAGGGTGGAAGGATGGCGTGAGGGCTATCTATTGTATTTTAAAGTATGGGTTGTTTGGGATGGAATAGATCCTTTCTGGGAAAAACCTACGAAGTTTTAAAAACTTCGTAAGTTTACACTCCCACGAGATCTATTTCACCACCTCAACCCATTGCCCCTTCAGCAACGCCGTTATCGAATTATTATACATTGCTGAGCAATATGTTGCCGGCAAATAATACTTACCCGCGTAAGCCGCATTCAGCATTACATAATAGGTAACTTCTTTGCTTTCGGGCAGGCTAAAATAGGTGTATACCCTGTCGTCCCTGATGTCCTGGTAATCCGATTCGGATGATTTAAAGGCCTCATCGTTATTCAGCATCCGGGTGTTTAGGATTTCCCAGCCGGAGGGGAATATCTGCGAAAGCGCCATATTATCGTACCGCCCGCGGTGACCGGGGTTTTTAACGTTTACCTGGGCAACAAAATCGGTCCCCTGTGTTAGTTTTGATGGGTCGATTACTTTACCGCCAAGGGTGGTGTAGCTTATCCGCATTTCCAGCACATCGGGGTTTTCAATTGATTGTACATCCTGACCTGATGATGGCTGGCCCTTTTGTATAAGCCTTACGTACAGTCTGTTGCTGCCTTTATTGGTCATGGATACTTTGCCGCCGTTTGCAGCCAGCTCATTTTGCCACATGTAGGATGCCGAATTAACTCCCGAACCTGTTCCATTGGCCTGGTAGTTGAAAATTAGCTTGGCGCCGGTTTTATTTTGCCCGCAATATTGGGCAATGGCTATCAGCGAATAGGCGGTGGTTTGCGTACTGTACCAATCATCTTCTGATAAACGGCTGGCTACGGTGCGCAATAAGCCGGCTGCCTTTTGCTGCTGACCAAACAAAGTCAACGTTTCCAATATCATGGCCTCATCGCGCAAGTCGGAGCCGAAGGTGCCGAACATGGTATAATAAGGTTTTACTGTCAAGGGTAGCACGGCAATCATCCGCAAGCCAATCTCTGGCTGCCCCGACAGTTTATAGGCTGCTGCCAAACGCCATGATGCTTCGGGACTTAAATATTTGAATTCGCGCAGGCGGTTCATCGCGCCAAGCTCAGGCACACCGGCCAACGCCAAAAGATATAAGCGATAAGCCTGGGTTAAATCATCGCCATAATAAGCGCCAATAGTAGGCGACCAGCTGATGGCCTTTTGTTTTTGGAAAGTTTTCCATCGTTCCAAAAAGCCGAGGGGCAGGCTGTACCCTTTTGCTTGTGCGGCCAGCATAAAGTGCCCGGCATAGTTGGTGCCCCATTCGTTAGGTTCGCCGCCGTAGCCCGGCCAGTAGGTTAGTCCACCGCCGCTTACCTGGAAACCGTTTAGCCGGTTGATGGTTAGTTTAATATTTCGTTCGGTTTCTGCCTTTTGGCGAGGGGTAAGATCAAGCAACTGATCCAAATACAATTGCGGAAATGCCGATGAGGTTGTTTGCTCCACGCAGCCATAAGGATATTCAATCAGGTAATCCAGCCGTTTGCCAAGGTTAAGGGGTGGGATAGAGGCTACTTCCAGCGTAGTTTTGTTAGTGCCGCTTATGCCGATGGCCGCGTACGGCGTGCTCCAGGATTCGCCCGGCTTCAATTCTTTTTCAATTATTTTGGTGATAGGCGGATTAGGGTTGCGCACATTCATCTCCACATCATAGGCCGCTGTTTCCTTGCCGCTTTTGGCTGTGATTTTCACTTTTCCAACACCCACAAAATCCTTAACATCCAAATCAAAAGTCACCAGTTGGTCGCCGGTTTTGGTGAATGTAACCGTCTTCTGGTTATTTCCAGAAAGATTACTAAACATGTTGGACTGCACCTGTACAGTAACCGATTTGATGTTATTTTCCATCGCGAAAACAGTAACAGGTAACTGTATTTTTTCCGACGGACCTAAAACGCGTGGTAAAGTTGCTAATATCATCAGCGGCTTTTTAACGGTAACCGTTTTTTCGGCGGTGCCATAACTGCCATCGTGCCCGGCAATTACCATCGCCTTTACTGCGCCGATGTATTGCGGCAACGTAAATGTATGCGTTTGGCTGTCCCCTTTATCCAAATGGAATGGCCCAAGAAACTGAACAACTGGCTTAAAACGGTTTACGGCTACATTCTTTTTTACACCGTTGGTTCCGTCGCCACCTATACTCAATATTTTTTCGAGGCCTCCGCCGTACGCACCTATTACATAATCAAATAAATCCCAGGTTTTTACACCGAGGGCTTCACGGGCGTAGAACAAGGCATGCGGGTCGGGCGTTTTGTAATTGGTAATGTCCAGCAGGCCTTCATCCACTATCGCGATGGTGTAGGTCATTTCTTTGCCCGATGCTTCGGATACCGTGATGGACGATTGCGTCTCAGGTTTCAACTTATCTGCCATGCTAATCACCGGTTTCAGAATGGTTCCAGGGTCATCTACCGTTAACGGGATGGCACCGTACATTCGTATAGGCAAATCATTCACCGTTTGCGAATGGCGCTGTAACAGGGTCACATTCACAAAAATATTGGGCGCCATCGTTTCATCAATTTTGAACGTATAGCGGGTTTCGCCTTTTTTGGTGTCAATCCAGGTGGTTTTTAAAATTTTGCTGCCGCTTTCTAAACTGATTAACGCCCTGCCGTCCGACATGGTAGGGATGGTCAAGGTAGCATCTTCGCCCACCTTGTAATTGGTTTTATCGGATGTAAAAGATAGCATTGCCGCCTCAGTAGGGTTGGTTTCCTGTAATCGTTCCGACCAGTTAGACCAATCCACATACATTATTTTACCGGTGGAGTGACCTGTTTGCGGGTCTTTCACCCGGATAAGGTAACGCCCCCAATCGGCCTGGTTAATGTGCAGCGTCCATTTGGCATGGCCGTTTACTACGCGTACACTTTCGGTTTTTATGAGTTTATTGTACTTATCCTGTGTAAAGTTGCTCATTTCGTTGCCGGTTTCATCCCACCACCAGCGCCATTGTATTTTATATAGTTCAAGATCAACCGCGCGTGTTCCTTCAAACGGGTTGCCTTTGGTATCTACATCGGCAATGTCAATTTCGTGGTCTTTGTCAGTTACCAGCATGCCTGATAAGTCGCTGCCTTTGGGCAGTTTGATGCCTACATAACCCGGATACAGGTTGTAAGGCATTGACGCCTGCTGTATACTAAAATTGCCACCAGGCTCAAATACCTTAATCAGGAAATTGGCTTTTAGCTGACCGGGCGCCTGATTTTCGATATTGATATCGGTATTTACCGTTGCCTTACCGGTTTCATCCAGTCTGCCGTCAAAAATGGTGGAGGTTTGAGTGGTGAAAGCCAGCGTGGGATCATCAAAAACGTAATCAGGGTAATTCTTAAATGCCGTAGTCTGTGGGGTTAAAAAAGCATCCACCTTGGCTTTCAGGCTTTGGGCGGTTCCGCCAAAAAGCCATTGGGCTGTAAGGCTGCCGTTTACGCCGCTGCCTTTGGTGAGTTCTGTTGCGCCACCAAAGGATAAGCCTATTTTTAGCCGGTTGGGCATAATGGTTTCTACTTTAATGCCTTTTTCGAACGTAGCACCCCCAACTTTTACCTTAGCCGACCAGTTGCCTGTTGGCGATGAAATTTCGGTTGCGGTATGAAAACTGTAGAAGCCATCCAATGCCTTGGTTTGCGTTATCCGCCGGTAGAGTTTGCCGCTTGGGTCATACAGTTCAAATTGAACCGGGTGATCGGGGGGCAGGGTTTTCAATTTATCTTCCAGGATAAACGACATATAAATAGAGTCACCCGGCCGCCATACGCCCCGTTCCCCATACAAAAAGCCTTTCAATCCGTTTTGCACCACGTCGCCGCCAACATTAAACCGCGAAAGTGGGAGCGAACTGCCATCGTCTAACTTTAAATAACCCCGCTCTTTACCGTTTTTAGCAACCAGCAAGTAGGGTTTGCGCACCATGTTAAATTTGGCAAAACCATCCCCGTCGGAAGTGGCGGTAAACATTACTTGTTTTTGATAATCCAGCAATTGCAGCTCCACGCCCGCCATAGGTTTGGCACTAAGGATATTGGTTACGGCAATCATCATGCTATTATCGCTGCCCCGTTTGGCTATCAGGCCAATGTTTGATGCGATGATGTTACGCGTTGCCCAACGGTCTTTAGAGAAATAAGAATTGGTGCAGGGATCATCCTTTTCCTCCCAATTGAAGCCCTCGGGGTAATAATTGTCATACTTCGACCAAAAGTCATCATCCTCGTCGCTTATGGTGCCCGTATTATTGGTAGCGCCACCACCTTCATCGCTTTCGTAGTTGTCTTCATTCTTTTTAAGCACTTGCTTACCCGCGGTGCAATTGTATATGGAATATTCCTTTCTGAAACCGATGATCACCCGGTAAATGGCTCCGGGTTCTGTCCGCAGCAACTGGTCAATATCCAGCATAAAGCGATTTTTCTTAACCAGGTTTATGCTTTTATCACCATCAAGCCTGATGGTTTTTTGAACCACAGGCTTGCCTACATGCCTTAACTCGTCGCCGCCATCAAACCCGTTGTTTTGAAAATATTGGGGAACATTATTTTCGTAGATTTTAATAATGCTTACATCAACGGCACTTAGGTTAGTAGCTTCAAAAGGCATCATCAATTTCCCTGAATCGGGTAGGATAACACCCTTGCCGGGGATGGTAACTGATGGTAACCGGTTCTCGAAAAATACATTAGCAGTATATCCTTTCGTGATTTTTTTGTGCGATATATTCTCCACGCCTTCATTCACAAAAACGCTGTAATTTCCTTCCAGCCGTTCGGGAGCATAAATTTTAACGGTACTTCCTTCAATGGTGTAAGCAGGTTCGGTTATATTACCGATACCGATAAGCCCGTTAAGCTCCTGACCAACCATTATGGCATCCGAAAATTGCACCAGCACGTATTGGTCGTTGTCTTGCACGGCGCGTATATCAAGCACTTTGAAATCGCCAATGGCAGGGATAACAAAATCCTGGTTGCCTTTTTTATCAATGTTCAAACTACTGCCATCCCAATTAACAACAAGAGGTGTTGTAGTCCCGGTGCCGCGTAATAATTGATTTACTGTAAACTGATGAGTTTTGGTTATGGCATTATGTTGCCAGGTTAATTTAACCGGCGATGCGTAATTGGTGCTGATGAGCTTTTCAATAGCGTCGGCGTCTTCATTATCGGCAGTTTGGATAACACCGCCCAGCTTCATTTTATCGGTAGAGGTATTAGTAGCAGTTTGCAGACCGGTGAACGATACCGTAAAATCAGGTTTGATGGTTTGAAAGCTGAATTTAAAATCCTCGAACTTTCCAGGCACGCTGGTAATTTTGCTGAGCTTAAACTCGGCGGAATAACTCTTATCAGGATCAAGTTTTTTATCGGGCCTGAATTCGATGGTACGTGCATCAACCCAGTAGGCTTTGCCTTTTATGGATGGAGAAAAATCAAAAATATTATCAGCCAAAGCTTCGTTTTGCGCGTGTGTAGTCGGCACCTCGCCCGCCAGCCTGATGCGGATGGCGCTTTGCTTGGAGATAAGCCCGGTGGTGTAGGACTCAATGTACTTGCTAAAACCGGGGTCGATTGTTTGCTTTTGACCGTGGCGAAAAATGATAAAAAAAGTGATGATAACCAGCGAAAGCAATACGCCGATGGCAATTAATCCTTTCCGGGAGCGGAAAGGGCCGATGATGTTTTCCATGAAAGACTGTTGTAATTTGGTAGGTAATTTATGGAAATTATCACAATAAATAATTTATTTGAGAAAGAATATTTTTTACAATTTTCGGGGTTTTAATGTTCGACTTGTCATAGCTGTTTGTTTTTATCGTACTCAAGAAGGCCTCGCTGTTTCGCATTTATTAAATAAAAAATCATTAAATTTGAATTATGCAAGCACAGGTAGACATAGGATTTGACCAGTTAGTAAAACTCGCCAAAGAGCTTCCTAAAACTCAATGGCAAAAACTGAAGATAGAAGTGGATAATAACCAGGAGCCGAAAAATGTTGATGCTGATTTTGAGCAATTTTTACTAAGCGGCCCGACATTTAGTAAAGAACAACTTGCATTAATAGAAGAAAACCGGAAAGCAATAAATAAATGGCGGACCAAATAATTCTGATAGACACATCTAATTTGATTGACTATTTTCGAAAATCAAATAAAGACAATTCAAAACTAATTGAGTTATTACGCCAGGGGTATAAATTCCAAATTTCAGCGGTTACTGAATATGAAATCTACGCCGGAGCGACAGTAGATCAGGAAGCGTTTTGGAGGACATTACTAAATACTATTGGAGTCGTTTTCTTTGATAGTAAAGCTGTTGAAATTGCAGTTAAAGTTAATACTGCCTTAAAGCGTAAAAGAAAGCAAATAGCAATAGCTGATCTTTTTATTGCAGCTACTGCAATTTCAAATGACCTGCCTCTTTCTACGCTTAATAAAAAACATTTTGAACGTATTGATAATCTAAAGCTTGTTGAATGATAGCAAGGGTTAATTGAAAATTCTTGCTACAGGGGACGATGATGATGAATAGGTTTTATATTTAGTATTTTGATCGCATAAAAAAAATCATCATGAAAAAAGCACTACTATCTCTTTGCCTTATTTTTGCCTTGCTATCTGTAAAAGCCCAGCAAGGCAACCCGTACATCACGGTAACAGACATGACACGGATAAAGCAATTGAGCAGTGCTTCGTTATCGCACAACGGCAAGCAAATTGTATTTACTGTAACCTCGATTGAGCCGGATGATGCCGCGAAGGGAGAATATATTTACCGGAGTGTACTTTGGATAGTACCGGCTGACGGTAGCTCGGCAGCCAGGCCTTTAACTTCGCCCCTGGTAAATAGCAGCCAGCCGGTATGGTCGGCCAATGACGAGCAGATAGCTTTTGTTCGTGCGGTAAAAGGAAAGTCGCAATTGTTTTTATTATCATTAAATGGAGGCGAACCCATTCAGCTCACCAACGATACACATGGCGTCAGCTCGCCGCAATGGTCGCCCGATGGAAGCAGGATTTTATATTCGGTGCATTTGTCGTATCCGGAAATGTTGAAGGATTCTGTTTTAAATAGGGGGAGAGACATACCGCACTGGGCGCTGGAGAAACCTGGCTTTAAATCTAATTTACCGCAATCAAAAACTAAGCCCGATCCTAACGGTGATATAGTCCAAATAAGAGCGTTTTTAAAACAGGATGAAGCCGACGAAAAGGTAAAAGTGTTTAACAAGCTTAATTTTGAGGGTGAAGCAGCTACTGAACCCAACTTTAGCTTTAATCATTATTTTATGATTGAAGCTAAAGCCGACGCAAAGGAATGGCCATTAACTGCCGGGTTTCATAATTATAGTAACGCGGTTTTTACACCTGATGGCGAAAATATTATATTAACAAGCGCCGCTGATACGTTACTTAACCCTGATCGTTCGCTTACTTCGGGCGTCTATATTATTCCGGCAGCAGGTGGCCTTTTAAAGCCGCTGATTATGGAAGATGGTATGGCGGTAAGTAATGGACAGGTATCGCCCAACGGAAAGTTCCTGGTTTATTTTACATCAAAGCCGGTGCAAATTAATGTTCCGCACCTGGTTATTTACGATTTACAGGATGCGCGAAAAAAAATCACGATTCAGGTTGATCGTTCGGTTACAGCTGCATTATGGTCTGCCGATAGTAAAACACTTTATTATACGGCGCAATCCAATGGTGGCGTTCCTATTTATAAAACTGATATCACTACCTTAAAAACAGAACAACTAAGTAGTTTTGACGAGGGGATGAGCAACCTTGATGTTGGAAAAAAGCAGCTGATATATGTCAAAACAGAAGTAGCTAACCCTTATGAATTGTATTCGGCCGATTTAATTAATGGAGTGCCTAAGCGATTAACATCCTTTAATGCTGACTGGCTGAAAGAGAAAAAGTTAAGTTTTCCCGAAAAAAAGTATTATACCAACAGCAAAGGTATGAAAGTGGAGTATTGGGTAATGAAGCCCGCTAATTTCGATCCTGCAAAGAAATATCCTATAATGCTACAAATTCACGGCGGCCCAACGGCCATGTGGGGGCCGGGCGAAAATACGATGTGGCACGAGTTTCAATATTTTTGTGCGCAAGGCTATGGCGTTGTGTATGCTAATCCGCGGGGTTCTGGTGGTTATGGGGAAGATTTTATGAGCGCCAATTATCGCGACTGGGGTACGGGACCTACTGAAGATGTGCTGGCGGCATTGGATGGTGCGCTGGCCGAGGGCTGGGGCGACAGCAGTAAAACGGTGGCCACAGGTGGCTCGTACGCCGGATATTTAACAGGTTGGCTGGCGGGGCATACCAAACGATTTGCGGCCATTTCATCGCAGCGCGGGGTATATGATTTAACCACTTTTTTTGGCGAAGGGAATGCCTGGATACTGGTGCCAATGTATTTTGGCGGTTACCCCTGGGATGATGCTATAAAACCGATACTGGCGCGCGAATCGCCCTTTACTTATGTAAATCAAATAACTACACCTTACCTGATACTGCATGGCGAAACTGACTTGCGCACTGGGATTATACAAGGCGAAACTATGTACAAAGCGTTAAAAGTGCTGAACCGGCCGGTTGAGTATGTACAACACCCGGGCGCTACGCACGAACTTACCCGATCAGGAAATGTGCGGCAAAGAATTGATCAAATGCTGCGGATTTACGAGTTTTTTGAAAGATATATAAGCCACTGATACAACGTTAGCGGGCCTACGTGTCGGGCTGATTTTTCGCCTTTATATCGAAGCCAAACTACCGGATCATCACCCCAACTTTATTCACTACCGGCAGTTTAATAAAGTTCACTTCAACAATACTTTCGGGCAAAAAGATGAATTTTTTGTCGTAGATGTCTTTGCCGATATAAAAACTTAAAAAGTATTCATTATTAAGGCCAAAGGTTTGTTCGTCGATGGGTTCAATCAGTTTAAAGGAGTTTGCCTCTACTATCGGGAACATGTGCCGCAGAGTAGAGGTTTTTACCTGCGCGCCGTCCTTTTCGCCGTAACCTTTCGAGGTAATCATCACGTTTTCAATCGGTACGTTTTTTAGGTTAATTAAATAAACGTACCATATCTTACTCTCCGCGCTCTCCTTCTCCAGGGCCACCGCAATAGCAATATCTTTTACTATATTTTTGGGCAGGTCTTTTATCATGTTGGGTTATTAAGGAGTTGTAAAAGTTGTGGTAGTTGTAAGAGTTAAAAATTTGGAAGTGATAACTTCTGCAACCTTTATAACTCTTACAACAATTATAACCTTTCCTAACCTATTTCTTCTTAACAAACCGCTTGCCAGTTTTCTTCGGTTCCTTTTCGGCAACGGCGGCCAGGGCTTTGCATTCTTCAAAAGTTAACGACTGCGGGTCCTTATCTTTTGGTATTTTGATGTTTAGCTTGCCAAATTCAATGTATGGTCCCCAGCGGCCATTAAGCACACGCATAGTTGGGTCTTCGTCAAAGGCCTTAATCAGCTTTTCAGCATCTTTTTTGCGTTTTTCAACGATGATTTCAACGGCAGCTTCTTCACTCACATCCAATGGGTCAATACCTTTCGGCAACGAATAGAAAGCACTGTTATGTTTAATGTACGGACCAAATTTGCCTATGGCAACCGTCATTTCCTTATCCTCAAAAAAGCCTACTTTTTTGGGCAGTTTAAATAGTTCCAGCGCCTGCTCAATGGTGATGGTTTCTATGCTCTGTCCGGCTCTTAAACTGGCGTACAATGGTTTGTTTTCCTTGTCGTCATCAGTAGGTGTTTCACCAACCTGTACAAACGGACCGTAACGGCCTATCCTTACCGACATTTTCTTGCCGCTTTCGGGGTGAAAGCCCAGTTCGCGTTCGCCGGTTGCTTTATCTGCTGTTTGGATGGTGCTTTCTACTTCCTTATGAAAAGGCGTATAAAAGCCATGGAGCATATCCGTCCATTCGGTCAAGCCCTGCGCAATCTCGTCAAACTGCTTTTCAACGCTGGCGGTAAAGTTAAAATCTACAATATCCTTAAAATACTGCACCAAAAAGTCGTTTACTACCGAACCAATATCGGTAGGGAACAGTTTGCCTTTTTCGGCACCGGTATTCTCCGTTTTTTCTTCTTTAGTAATTTGTTCGCCTTTCAGCGTTAAAACGCGGAACGACCTTTGTCTGCCTTCACGTTCTTCCTTCACTACATATCCGCGGTTCTGAATGGTGGAGATAGTAGGAGCGTAGGTCGACGGTCGGCCTATGCCCAGCTCTTCCAGTTTTTTCACCAAGCTTGCTTCGGTGTATCTTGCCGGCGGACGCGAAAAGCGTTCCGTGGCCGATAATTCCTGCAAAACCAGTCGTTGCCCTTTGGTTAATGGCGGCAGCATGGCATTTTCGCCGTCCTGAATGTTGTCGTCCTCTTCGTCGCTCGATTCGAGGTACACTTTCAGGAAACCGTCGAACTTCATTACCTCACCATTGGCAACCAATTCTTCTTTACGGGTTGATATGCTGATTTTTGCGGTGGTTTTCTCAAACTGTGCTTCGCTCATTTGCGAGGCAATAGCGCGTTTCCAAATCAACTCGTATAAACGCATCTCGCTGGAGTCGCCTTTAATGGTATGCTGGTCAAAATACGTCGGCCTTATAGCTTCGTGAGCCTCCTGTGCGCTGGCGTTTTTAGTTTTAAAATTGCGCTGCTGGTGATATTTGTTACCATAAGCCGATAAAATTTCCTGTGCGGCAGCATTAATGGCTGTCTCGGATAAGTTCACCGAATCGGTACGCATATAGGTGATATAACCCGCTTCGTACAACTTTTGGGCAACCTGCATGGTGCGGGATACCGAATAGCCTAATTTACGGCTGGCTTCCTGTTGAAGCGTGGAGGTGGTAAATGGAGCAGCGGGTGACCGTTTGGCCGGGCGAACGTCCAATGATTTTACATCGAAATCAGCACCGATACAATCGCGTAAAAACTTTTCGGCATCTTCCTGCTTGCTGAAACGCTCGGGAAGCTCGGCTTTAAATGCTTCTTTTCCCTTACCAAAAATGGCTACAATTTTGAATGCAGCTTCCGATTGAAATTTGTTGACTTCGCGTTCCCTGTCAACAATAAGTCTTACTGCAACTGACTGCACACGACCGGCTGAAAGTGACGGTTTTACTTTTTTCCACAATACGGGAGAAAGTTCAAAACCCACCAATCTGTCTAAAACGCGGCGCGCCTGTTGCGCATTTACCAGGTTGTAGTCAATTTTGCGCGGGGTGTCAATGGCGTGCAGAATGGCCGTTTTTGTGATCTCATGAAAAACAATACGTTTAGTTTTGGCTTCCTTTAATTCTAAAGTATCAAACAAGTGCCATGATATCGCCTCTCCCTCCCGGTCCTCGTCCGATGCGAGCCATACCATATCTGCGGCTTTAGCTAATTTCTTTAATTCGCTCACCACCTGCTTTTTATCTGCAGGCACCTCGTATTTTTGAGTGAAGTTATTTTTGATATCGATGGCGTCGTCAGACTTTACCAAATCGCGGATATGCCCGTAGCTCGACTTCACGGTGAAGTCGGCGCCGAGGTATCCCTCAATAGTTTTGGCTTTCGCCGGAGATTCTACTATCAGTAAGTTTTTAGCCATCTACGCTTTTATTTTTTGCAAATAAAACATAAAGAATGTGAAAAGCCAATATGTTTTTTGGGAAAAGGTTGGAAAGGGGCGGGCAAATAGTGCTTTCAGATACTCTTTTTATTATTCAAACAGAGCAGTTAAACGAGAACAGGGCACCGGCTTTCTATTGAAAATCATATCTAAACAAAAGCTTTTTGACGGGTTAAAACAGAATAAATAACATCATAGATCGGTGAAAAATAAGTAGTAGCCTAACTTAGGCGATTTAGCGAGTCTTCACTATATTTGTTTATGCCTAAAAATAAACCGCCTGTTGCCGGAAGATATATTGATCCGTTAGTCGATTTTTCTTTCAAAAAAATATTTGGAAGCGACCCCAATAAAGACTTATTAAAGGCCTTGTTAAACGAAGTATTTCGAGGCCGTAAATGTATTGTAGATTTGCACTACAATAAAAATGAGCATCCGGGTGATTTAAAGGAAGAGGGTACTGCAATTGTCGATTTACTATGTACTGGTGATAAGGGAGAGCGTTTTTTGATAGAAGTTCAGCGTGGAAAGCAGGATAGATTTAAGGAACGAACATTGTTTTATACTTCAAGGCTCATTAGCGATCAGGCCCCACGAGGTAAAAGAGCAGAGTGGGGTTATGATATAGACGAGGTTTATTTGGTGGCGATATTGGAAGATTTCGTGCTTGAAGGTAGTCCAACTGATAAATATCTTCATGATATTTGCTTATGTAACAGAGATACCGGCCAAATTTTTTATGACAAATTAGGATATACTTATATTGAATTAAGTAAATTTGTAAAGAGAGATACTGAACTGGCGAACGATTTAGATAAGTGGTTGTATTTTTTAAAGAATATGCCCGCTATGGATAGTTTGCCTGCATATTTACAAAACCCGATTTTCGAAAAGTTATTTAGCGTTGCTGAATACAGTAATTTAACTAAGGAGGAAAAAGCGATGTACGATAGAAATATGAAATACAAGTGGGATAATCAGAATGTGTTTAATACCGCGGTGAAAGAAGCTAGGGAAGGTGGCAAGCACGAGAAAGCTGTTGCTATTGCTAACGAGCTTAAAAAAGAAGGCTTGGCTTTTGAATTTATATCTAAAGTTACCGGGCTTTCTGTAGAAGAAATAGAGAAATTATAATCAGGGAACAATGACCATCGATTTTCGTAACTGAGATGAAGGTAGAATATCTTGATGACCTCACAGACGGTGGTAAGTTCAAACAGGTTGTTTCCGAGAACCTTATCAGGCTCTATGATTTTGATGAGCACGAAGCCCTAAAGTTTAAAGATAAGTTACAGGAGACGATTGTACAAAAGCGGGCTCCTTTCGAACTTAGTATCGAGCCATACATAGAAGCAATTAACTGTAGCTTCATATTCCGTCTTTCGGAAAATGATATTGGTATTTCATCCACAGACAAACAAAGTTTTTACTGCGATTTAACTTTAGACAGTTACATCTGGATGGTTAGTTTACTGGAACCATTTAGTGATTCAAAAGCTCAAAACGGTTTTCAATGGTTGTACGAGTTAGACAATCCTATCGACTTGTTGTTTTCGCCGGGAGGTACCTGGTAAGATTCTTAGGTTAAAATCTGTTCGAAATTTTCGAAACGTGATACGTCTTACTTACCATAGCTCTCTATTTGAACTCTCTATTTGTATTTTGATAAATGTTAATCTTTAGCCCAAAAACTACATCAAAAATCCACCACCCAATAAATCATTCCCTTCATAAAACACAGCCGACTGCCCTGGGGCAATACCTGATACGTTATGATGAAAATCAACCTTCATGTGGCCGGCCATTTGCTGTATGGTACTTTGGGTACCGGCATCTTTATATCTTATTTTGGTAATGGCTTCAATTGGCTCGTTAATGCTTTCGTATTTTACCAGGTTAAGGTTTTTTACCCAGGCCTGCTTGCGTTCCAGTTCATCAACGGTGCCTAAAACAACGGTATTGGTTTCGGGCTGAATATTAGTTACAAACATTGGCTGACCTAAAGCAATACCCAAACCTTTACGCTGACCGATGGTGTAAAAAGGATAGCCCTGGTGTTTGCCCACTACGGTGCCGTCTGTAAGCACAAAATTGCCCCCGGCTACCCTTTGTTCCAAATCTTCTACTTTGTGTCTTAAAAAGGCCCTGTAGTCGTTATCGGGTACAAAGCATATTTCGTAGCTTTCGCTTTTACCCGCAAGTTCCAACTGCCCCATATCTAAGGCCATTTGCCTGATCTCGGGTTTGGAAAAACTGCCTAATGGAAATTTAGTGCGCGCCAGGTTTTGTTGCGATACGCCCCAAAGCACGTACGACTGATCTTTATTTTCGTCTTTACCTTTTGATATTACATACCGCCCGCTATCCTGTAAGCGGATATTGGCATAGTGCCCGGTGGCAATAAATTCGCAATCCAGTTTATCGGCGCGTTTTAATAATGCTTCCCATTTAATGTGGGTATTGCATAAAACACAGGGGTTTGGGGTGCGACCGGCCAGGTATTCATCAACAAAATTATCAATTACAAAATCACCGAACTCGTTGCGGATATCAAGGATATAATGCGGAAAGCCATAACCCACAGCTAATGCGCGGGCATCGTTAATACTATCCAAACTGCAGCAGCCGGTTTCCTTCGAGCTTCCGCCTGATGAGGCGTAATCCCAGGTTTTCATGGTGAGGCCGATCACTTCATAGCCCTGCTCGTGTAGCATAACTGCTGCTACCGAACTATCAACACCGCCGCTCATGGCTACCAATATCCTACCGTGCTTACTCATAATGCTGCAAAAGTACTAATTGTTAATGTGATGGTTAAGTGTTTCGCTAATTTTGACTGTTAGGTGATTTGAAAATTGCCTGTTATTTTCCTTTTTACCACAAAGATCACAAAGAGAGGAACACAAAGGACACGGAGTTTTTTATTTTTATTTGCGATTTACCATAAAGAGAGGAACACAAAGGACACCGAGTTTTTTATTTCTGCTTTGTGACCTTTGTGAAAATCTTCGTGTTCTTTGTGGTTAATTATCAAATTAATGCTCCCTGTATTGCCGAAAGATTCCGCTATCAAACGGTGTCCACAAACAGGCTTTTTGTCCGCAGGCTTTCAGGGCGTTGTTGGCCCAGGTATTACAGGTGTAAAACAGGTTATAACGTCCTTTGGCCTCGTAAAAGGCATCATCATTATTGTAATTGGCATTGGTTTTTATGTTGATGACGTGGCCTGTGCTGTCTGTTTTAAAAGATGACCTTACGTAGTTTACCAGCCTGGCGTACTGATCATTATTGATCATTATCTTTTTGCATGATTCACTTTCAGATAAGCTTTTGTAAAATGTAGCGTGAATTGCGGATGTACTCAGCGCAAACGCAGCTTTAAAAGCTACGCTAAATTTAAGCTGAGCCCAGGTGGGGGTGTTTAAATAAAAGCCTTTGTCGCCCCAGCCCATGGCTGCGTATTGGGCGCTGGTATCCTTACTGATTGTATTTTGAAATTTAACCATCGTGCTCCAATCAATTAATTGATTTTTTACAGGTAGCACTATATCGGTATGCACACCATTGGTTAAAATGTAAATAGCAATATTTGCAGGCTGGGTGGAGGGTTCTTTGGCCACAGATATACGTGGCAACAACCATGCGGATAAAGCGTACAGTGCAATAAACACTATAAAGCCTATAACTATCCGAAAAATAATTTTGAATATCTTTTTAAAAATCATTGGTTTAATGCGAGCATTAGGTTTGTAAATATAATTAATAAAATGGCACCGGGGAAAGAGACACAATCGCAGATCGGCTAAACAGGGCTGGCCATAAGAAAATTTATACGCAGTACAGCCATTGGTAATTATTATTGTGTTTAACTTTTAGTTAAATAAACTTGTTTGTCAGGTGATTGTGAAGTTTATTTAATATTTTTGTTTGTGCTATGGGTGTCCTTACACCTCTATTGAGGAAGCTGTGTTTAAGATATTGACTGCTAAACCCGCTCTCCCAAAGTTGTGACTTTTTGCTTTGTTTGAAGGATTTGCTGTAAAATTAGAGTGCACTTCTGACAACCTGCTGCAAAAACAATTAATTTATCAAAATAGCCCAAAAAAAGCAGAAAAACGCTTCTTTAATCGCCTCATTACCAGATTTTACAACTATTAAGCAATATTTAAAAAGCAATATATTAACCTGTTTTTTGCCAAATTTTTATATAATAATTGTCGGATTGACTTTTATAAAATAATCGTATCCATTTATTGAAAAAATCATAAAAATGCAACGCGATTTTGTAACGTTACTTTTACAAATTAAATTTGTTTACCCTAATTAATAAATTAAATGAGTACCAATTTAACGCTGGAACAAAAATTACAATATGTAATTTTAGCCGTGATCTGTGTTGTTGCAGTAATTAATTACATTGTTAAGTAATTAACTACTAAGAATGTTCAAAAAAGGCGTCGCGATATCAATCGGGACGCCTTTTCTTTTAGTCTTAATTTAATTTCCTTTATGGGCGGATTTGTCCGTTCCCTTTAACAATCCACTTATAACTGGTTAGCTCTTCTAAACCCATGGGGCCACGGGCATGCAGTTTTTGGGTGCTGATACCAATTTCGGCCCCGAGACCAAACTGGGCGCCATCCGTAAAGGCTGTAGAAGCATTTACATAAACAGCAGCAGCATCAACAGTATTTAAAAAAGTGGCTATATTTCCGGCGTCTTCGGATATGATGGCCTCACTGTGTTTGGAGCTAAAATTGGCAATATGCTCAAGAGCTGCTTCAAAACTATCCACCGTTTTAATGGCTAATTTCATGGCCAAAAACTCGGTGCCGAAATGTTCGGGTTTGGCCTTGTTTAATAAGTTGATGGGGTAGTGGCCGTCAATCATCGCAAAAGCCTGTTCGTCGGCAAATAGTTCAGTATAGGTGCTGATTAATGGTTTTAACAGGGCCGGTAAATCGGTTAATCGCTCCTGGTGAATAATCAAACAATCAAGCGCATTGCATACGCTTACCCGGCGGCTTTTTGCATTAAAGACAATGGCACTCCCTTTTTGCAAATCACCCGATTTATCAAAAAAAGTATGTACAATGCCCGCACCGGTTTCTATTACCGGCACCTTGCTGTTATTGCGCACATGATTAATAAGCGACTGGCTGCCGCGTGGAATCAATACGTCAACATAACCTACGGCGTTTAACAGGGCATCGGTGGCTTCGCGCTCAGCGGGTAGCAGGGTAGCTACATTTACATCAATGCCATGTTTTGATAAAACCTGGTGAATAAGGGATATAATGGCTTTGTTTGAAAACTCCGCATCGCTGCCGCCTTTTAAAATGCAAACGTTACCAGTTTTAAAACAAAGGGAAAATACATCGAAAGTTACATTGGGCCGTGCTTCGTAAATTACCCCTACCACACCCAGCGGTACCGACACTTTTGAAATATAGAGCCCATTAGGCATTATTTTTTCGGAAAGGACTCTACCCAGCGGGCTGTTTAACGCGGCAATATTGTTAATCTCTTCGGCTATGCCAACAATACGGGGAGCGGTTAACTTTAACCGGTCGTATTTAGGATCGTCGGGGTCCATGCGGTCCAGGTCCTTTTTATTTTCCTGAATCAGGTAGCCGGCCTGGCTAATGGCTTCTTTGGCCAAATCGTGCAAAACCATATTGATGGTATCCAAATCGATACGCTTCCGGCCTGCTATGCGGGCATTTTCAAAATATTCAATATAGCTTAACATTCCAGGTATAGATAATCATAGTGAATTAATGCCTTTTGATTTTTTTGCCCCATCATTTCAGCGGCTTTGTCCGATCCATATTCGGCTATACCCAAACCGATATGTTTATTATTTTCGTCGACCAACTTAATGATCTCTCCTTTTTTAAAGTCAGATAGAATATTAATAACCCCCACCGGCAACAGGCTTGATGCCTTGGCCGATGTAAGCGCAATAACCGCGCCTTCATTTACCTGTACTATCCCCTTGGCATAATTTCCTGCGTGAGCAATCCATTTCTTTTTGCCGGATGCCGATTTATTAGGGATAAAATAGGTATGCGGCGTTACATTATCCAAAACATCAAGCAAAATATTTTCCCTGGTGCCATTGGCAATGTGCACGGCAATGCCCAATTGGGCAATCTTTTGCGCCATGGTCGATTTGGTGATCATTCCCCCGCGCCCAAACTGCGAACGCCCTGTACTTACAAAAGTTGAAAAATCGAGGGCTTTGCCGTTTACCTGCTCAATTACTTTTGTCCCCTCATCGGCCGGATTGCCGTCGTATATGCCGTCAACATTGGTTAGCACAATCAGCGCATTAGCGTTTAGCATGGAGGCGATGAGGCCGGCCAGTTCGTCGTTATCGGTGAACATTAGTTCGGTAACTGATACTACATCGTTTTCATTAACCACCGGTATAACATGGTGCTGCAATAATATTTTAAGGCAGTTTTTCATGTTGAGGTAATGGAGCCGGTCGCGGAAATCTTCTTTTGTTACCAGTACCTGCGAGCAAAGAATGTTATATTTTTCAAACTCGTGTGCGTAGGTATTGATCAGTTTTACTTGCCCGATGGAAGCAAATAGCTGGCGGGTGGCAATAGAATCGTACTTTTCGGAAATGGAGATCAGGCTGCGGCCCGAAGCTACAGCGCCCGATGACACCAGGATAACTTCCTTGCCTTGTTTTTTTATTTTGGCAATTTGGTCAACCAGGTGGGTAATACGGTTCAAGTCGGGCAAACCATCTTTTTGGGTCAGCACGTTCGAGCCGATTTTTATAATAATACGTTGGTAATTGTAGGCCATTTTATTGGATAATCGGTGCAATATACGTTGAAATGGGGCAAAAGTTGTGGTTTTTAAATATATTTAAGAAGTAATTGGTGATTTTTGACGGGAGTTTGGTGTTAATTGGCTTTGTTTTGCGTGTAAATAACGATAAAGTGGCCCTATATTGAAGCTTTTTGGCGGAAAATACATGGACAGACGACTATTTATATTGTTGTGAGGATCATTTCTATTTTACTTTTGGAGGACTAAATAAATGTTTTATCTTCATGGCCGATTATTTATATGCTAAAATATACCGTTATCACAATTGTAACTTTGTTGTTTTTTAATACGGCAAAAGCTCAAAAACAAGACACAACCGTTTACTTTATAAATAGTACCGGAACATTAGTTTCTACAGCAGACAACGCTGATTATTTCCTAATGATATTACCGCCGGATACCAGCGTCGATAAAAACCTGTTTTTAGTTAAGGAGTATTATAAAAATGGTAAAATCAGGATGGTGGGGAATTCTAAAACAAATAGTCCGGATTTAAAATTTCAAGGGGCGCAGATTTCTTATTATTTAAACGGACACAGGATGAGCGTATGCACCTTTGAGGATGGAAACCCTGTCGGTGAGGTTTTAGCCTATTATCCGAGTGGTAAATTCCATTACTCAAAAAGTTATGTGGATGGTAATCCGGTTTTATTTAATGAGTGCAGAGATTCATTAGGACTTGTACTTACTGAACACGGTACCGGCAGATGGATTGAATATGATGAAAACCTTTATTGGGTAAGTGCTGTTGGTGATGTTAGAAACGGCCACCAGGATGGTGCATGGCAGGGAGCTCTCAATGATTCAACTATTTACAGGGCACTTTATGATAAAGGGAAGTTGATTTTTTCCACACCTTCGCGTAAATATCTTACACGCCAAAATTCGCCTCGGGAGGATGATAGCATCCCTAAATTCCCGGGCGGGTATCAAGAATTGTATGTTTTTCTTGGCCGAAACATTCGTTATCCGGCAAGGGCGCGCCAAAATGATACGCAGGGTACAGTTGTTTTGAGCTTCATTGTAGAAAAAGACGGTACGCTCACCAACTTTAACATTGAAAAAAGGGTTGGCGATGGTTGTGATGAAGAAGCGATGAGGGTAATGAAATTATCGCCACGGTGGCAACCGGGGCTTAAAAACGGAAGCCCCATAAGTACTAAATATACTATACCGGTATCGTTCAAAATGGAGCGTAATTAAATTTTAAATTCTTAACTACTATCGATGTTCAGGTCAATTTTTATTTTCATCATTAGCTTACTTCTTTTCATAGCAGCCGACGCCCAAAAACGGGATACCTCCGTTTACTTTATAAAAAACCCCGAAAGAGTTGTTTCGACGGCCGATAGCGCCGATTATTTCCTGATGATATTGCCGCCTGATACCAGTGTGGATAAAAATCTGTTTGTAGTTAAGGAGTATTATAAAAATGGAAAGCTTAAAATGGTTGGAAGTTCAAAAAACAATAAGACGCTAAAATTCCAGGGGCCTCGGGTATTCTTTTTTCAAAACGGGCACCGATCGTTGATGAGTACTTATGAGGACGGCGAACCGCTTGGCGATGAATTGGCTTATTATCCAAACGGAAAATTGTATTATAATACAACTTATAAAGCAGATCATAAGCCATTGTGTTACGAATTAAGGGATTCAACCGGGCAAGTGCTTACGCAGGGCGGCAACGGCAAATGGATACAATATACTGATGACTTTAAAAGTATTAAAGCAGAAGGGCCGGTGGTTGATGGGTTGCGTAACGGCGAATGGCATGTGAAGGTAATCGGACTTGATTATGTGCAGGTTTATCAAAACGGACGGTTTGTATCGTCGGAACCTGCGCGTGCAAGTTCGGAACCTGCAAGTACAAGTGTGGAAAGCGCTCCGGAATTTCCGGGAGGAATTGAGGCATTTTACCGATTTCTTAACAAGAATACGCACTACCCGCTCCAGGCCCAAAAAAACGGGACTCAGGGAAAGGTGATAGTGCAGTTTGTTGTTGAAAGAGACGGCTCTTTAACTGATTTAAAAGTAGTGCGGGGTTTGGGCGATGGCTGCGATGAAGAGGCTATACGAGTTGTTAAATTATCCCCGCTGTGGAAGCCCGGAATGCAAAATGGAAAACCGGTGCGGGTGCAATATAATGTACCGATAACTTTTACGTTATAGATGTAAAAACAAAAGGCTTTTACCATCGGTAAAAGCCTTTTGTTTTATAGCAGGATAGTATTAAATCACCCCTGTATCATACAATACCTGATTCATATTCCTTACCGCAGCTGCGCTCTTGTCAAATTCAGCTTTTTCGGTATAGCTTAAATTAAATTCAAGGATTTTTTCGAAGCCATCTTTACCTAAGATAACCGGAACAACCAGCGAGATATCTTTTTGTCCGTATTCGCCGTCAAGGGCAACACCGCAGGAGATTAATTTTTTCTGATCGCGCATAATGCTTTCAACCATATCGGCAGTACCGGCGCCCGGTGCGTACCATGCTGAAGTGCCAATTAGTTTGGTTAAAGTTGCACCACCCACCATAGTTGCTGCTACAATTTTTTCCTGTTGCTCTTTGCTTAATAATTGGGTTACGGGGATACTGTTCCAGGTGGCGTGGTTTATCAACGGGATCATGGTGGTATCACCGTGACCGCCAATAACTACTGCGTTAAGATCGGATGGAGAGCAGCCTAATTCCTGGCTCAGGTAATATTTAAACCTTGATGAATCCAGTGCGCCACCCATACCTAAAATACGATTTTTGGGTAAACCCGAAGTTTTAAGCGTTAGGTAGTTCATGGTGTCCATCGGGTTCGAAACCACAATGATAATTGTGTTAGGCGAATATTTTAAAATGTTTTCGGTAACGCTTTTTACAATACCGGCATTGGTGCCAATCAGTTCCTCGCGGGTCATACCGGGTTTGCGTGGCAGGCCCGAAGTAATTACAACCACCGATGAATCGGCTGTAGCGGCGTAATCGTTAGTAACCCCTTTTATTTTGGTATCGAAACCTAAAAGGGCCGAGGTTTGCATCATATCAATCGCTTTGCCTTCAGCAAAACCTTCGCGGATATCGAGCATAATCAACTCTTCGGCTAATTCTTTCCTGGCGATATTATCTACACAGGTAGCGCCAACAGCACCGGCGCCAACAACAGTTATTTTCATTTTATTAATTTGTTTTTAAGTGGCAATAAAGCTAATATGTGCGGGTTTTATTTTTTACAGCACTTATTGGTTTCATTTATTTGATTTTAGAGACGAAAAATAAATTGGCCGAAGATAGAGATTTATATTTTTCCTGCGTGTAAAAATTATGTAATTGATTTCGTGGTTAAGCAAAAATGTGCGGATTATTTTTCCCATCTGCAGTATGAAATCCCCTTATTAATTGCTAAATGTTTTTGATATGAAGCGGATTTGCGAATGGAACGCTATTTGTTTGATGTAGAGTGTTGTAAAGAAACTGCTGCATAAATACCTTATTATCCATGAAAACAAAAATTACGCTACTTATATCGGTTGTAACCGTAATTGTACTTCTCAACGCATCCTGTAAAAAAGATATCGCCGGGCCGGTGGCCAAAACATCTACCGACAACGTTGGTTTAAGTCGTAAAGTAGCTACAAGCCTGGTGCAATCGTTTAGCGGTAAATTTGGAGGCGTTAATGTTACCGACGGTATCAAGGCGCCTAAATTAATCAGCCCCACCAACAATGGCCCCGTGCTGTACGGCGTTAACATTTTTTGTGGTTTTACTATCGACACCAGTTATCGATACGAAACCGTTTCGGGCGATACGACAAATTTTTTTGGCGGTAGGTTTAAGTTTACCTATCTGTGCCAAAATAGTGATCATGTTAACGCTTACTCAGTTATTGATAGTGTGGTTACGGCTTCATCAGGCCCCACATTAAATAATACCTACATCATTGCGCAGCAATGGACAGTAAGCGCTTTGGACCAAACCTACAAGTACGTGGCAATTAATGGTACGCAAGCACTTTCATTTTTCAACGGCACCGAAGCGCCGGGAAAGGGGCTCACAGATTACAGCAAGGTAGCAAGCGACTATACATTTAACGGATTGACTGTTAATTTTACGGCCGGACCGGCAGATATAAGAGGAACGGTTAAATTTAATACCATAGTAAGCACTAAGTTTAATCCTGATGTTATTTATAAAGGCAAAATTATCTTTAGCGGAGGCAATACCAGCGCCGTTATTGATATTGATAATAATGATGCCCCAGGCGGAAAATCGTATACCGTGAATTTGGTTAGTGGCCAGGTTACACCTTTGGGGAGCTATTAAAACCGTGCTATAACGCTTTCTCATGTCAGCTTTTGCAGGCGGCTTTGATGTTGCAGGCACCATATCAATACTGCATGTACGCACTTACCTCAACAGAATAATTGTAAACATCGTTGCAATAGCACCGGGTATTGCCGTTTACAACCACTCTTAACCCAAACCAATAATGGGTGATATGGCCAAAGCAACGACATTGCTGAAGAGAAAATAGACAGTATATCGTTTAATAATATCAAAAACAACTGTTTTTGGGGCGCAGCATCGGCCAAATAATCTTTGCGTAAATAATAATCCCCGATTTTTAAAGGCGGTCACTGTAAAAAAGCCACATTATTGCATTCTTTTTTCTTCGCTTGTTAACTGACTTTATCAACTTTTTACACTTTTCTCACTTACCTTGCCTTTTTTGGGCAATTTGGCATCTAATGGATGCTATTTCGAAAAAATTTCTAATTTTTTTAACAAAATATGATGAATTTTATAAAAATAGTTTAGATTTGCCTTAATATTTGTATATTAGATCGCAAAAATCACGATTTGAACCCAAAATTATAAAATTAAACAACAATGGCAACTAAACTCGAGTACATTTGGCTTGATGGCTACAAACCAACCCAAAGCCTGCGCAGCAAAACAAAAATTGAAGCCGATTTCAGCGGTAAATTAGAAGATTGTCCAAATTGGAGCTTCGACGGTTCATCAACCGAGCAGGCACCAGGTGGCTCATCTGATTGCGTGTTGAAACCTGTTTTTATTTGTAAAGATCCCGGACGTATTGATGCTTATTTGGTTATGTGCGAAGTACTTGATTCAACAGGTGCGCCACACGAATCAAATGGCCGTGCTTTAATTCAGGACGACGATAATGATTTTTGGTTTGGCTTTGAGCAGGAGTACTTTTTATGGGATCCTGAAACTGATAAACCACTTGGTTTCCCGGCTGGTGGTTACCCGGCCCCGCAAGGTCCTTACTATTGCTCGGTAGGCGCAAAAAATGCTTACGGCAGGGACATTGTTGAAGAACACTTGGATATATGTTTAGAAGCTGGTTTAAATGTTGAAGGTATCAATGCCGAAGTAGCAGCAGGTCAGTGGGAATTCCAAATCTTCGCTAAAGGTGCTAAAGAAGCTGGTGATCAAATTTGGGTTGCCCGTTATTTATTAGAAAGAATAGGCGAAGCTCATGGTGTTTCTATCAACTGGCATTGCAAACCGTTAGGTCAGTTAGATTGGAACGGATCAGGCATGCACGCTAACTTCTCGAACACTACTTTAAGAACTTGTGGCAGCAAAGAAATTTACACTACAATTTGCGAAGCATTCCGTCCGGTTGTTGCCGAGTGTATTGCTGTGTACGGTGCTGATAACGATCAGCGTTTAACAGGTAAACACGAAACTGCTTCTATCCACGATTATAGCTATGGTGTATCTGACCGTGGCGCATCTATCCGTATCCCGCTGTACACTGTACAAAAAGGCTGGAAAGGTTACCTGGAAGATCGTCGCCCTAACTCGGCTGCCGATCCATACAAAGTAGCTGCTGTTATCATTAAAACAGTAAAATCTGCAAAAATATAATTGCTCTAACTAACTAAATATGCTTAGTCCCCCGGTTGTAAAAGGCCGGGGGATTTTTTTGTGATTTCGGAATTGAGAAATTCGATTTCGGGATTGCTATTTATCTTGTTAATTTTATCCAAACTAAAGGTAATTGAACAGCCAAATACAAATACTATCCGCCCCCTTAGATCCGCAATTTGCTATTGATTGGATAATGTCGCCCGAATCCGGAGGTATCGATGTCTTTATCGGTACGGTACGCAATGCAACCAAAGGGAAACCTGTTGTAAGATTGGAATTTGAAGCCTACGAACCTATGGCACTGGCCGAAATGGAAAAGATTATACAGCAGGCATTTGAAAAATGGCCGGTGCAAAAAGCTTTAATTCACCATCGCACCGGTATTTTGAACGTTGGGGAAATACCTGTAATTATCGCGGTATCAGCCGCGCACAGGGCCGCTGCCTTTGATGCCTGCCGGTATATTATAGATACGCTAAAGCAAACCGTGCCCATTTGGAAAAAAGAAATATTTGAAGATGGTGAAGTTTGGGTGGCAGCGCATCCGTAGGGGAGAGGTTAGATTAGAGGTAAGAGAAAAGAAATTGGACTGAGCCCCTAACCTCCGATCTCCAACCGCTAATCACTAATTTCCTGCCACCCTTTCAAGCCGCCGGCTAACGAGAAAACCGGTGCATCCGGGTATTTCTCCTTGATGAGCTTAACCGCTTCGCCACTTCGTTTTCCGGTTGCACAGTAGAATACAGTTTTAGTGCTTTTGTCCAATTTAGCTATATAGGCATGGAGTATTTCTATTGGCACATGTTCGCCACCGATATTAAATTCGTCGCGCTCTTCGGTGGTTCGCACATCAACCAACTTCACGGAGTTATTTGCAAGTGCGGTTTTTAATTCGTCAATTGAGATAGTGGGATACGTTATAGTGTTAACCAGGCGGGTGATTTTAGTGCCGCTTACGGCCCCTATTTTTATGACCCTGCTTTGCAGCGTTTGGGCGTCGAAAACCAGTACTTTGCCGGCTAGCAATTCGCCGGTTTTGGTGATGTATTTAATTACTTCATTGGCTTGCATGCAGCCTATGATACCGGCCAGTGTAGGGATCACCCCGCCTTCGGCACAGTTGGGAATTTGAGTAGCATCCACATTAGGGAAAAGATCACGATAATTGGGCGATTTTGTACCGTTATCATTAGTTACATTCCACACAGCAACCTGGCCCTCAAATTGATAAATGGCGCCATAAATCACGGGCTTGCCCGCAAGCACAGCCGCATCATTTAATAAATAGCGGGTTTCAAAATTATCGGTGCCATCAACCAAAATATCATATCCGCGAATAATATCCATTACGTTTTGCGAGGTAATGTACACATCGTGAAGTACCACCTTTATTCCCGGGTTTTGCTGTTGCAGTCGATCGCACGCAACTACCACCTTCTTTTTGCCAGCATCGGCAGGCGTATATAATATCTGGCGGTGCAGGTTACTTACAGAAACGGTATCAAAGTCGGCAATGCCCAACGTGCCTACCCCGGCTGCAGCTAAATACTGTGCCGCGGGACATCCGAGACCGCCGGCCCCAATAACCAGTACCCGTGCGTTTTGCAATAGCACCTGGGCCTGCTCGCTGAAGCCGGGGAGGGCTATCTGGCAACTGTACCGTGTAAAATCGGGCTTCATTCCGCTGTTATTTTTTGTTGCAGTGTTTGCTTAATTTTGTCGAATTCTTCGGGGGTATTAACGTTGGTGAGCGCATGCTGATTCGGTGCATTTAAAATCGTAACATCACTATTAATTAAAACCTTGCGCGGGCACGAATATCCCTGTGCCAAAAACGACAGCAGCACCGGGTAGCTTTTTGGCTCCCAAATGGTAATTAACGGTTCGGGGAAATCATTAAAAGAGCTTTGGAAGGCAGTGGCAATTGTTGCAGTATTGCGGTTGTTGACTAAATATTGCAACGTCGCATCGTCTATCAGCGGTAAATCGCAGGCAATTACCAGCCATGCTGCATCGGGGTCTTCGCGAAATGCTGATAATATAGCGCCGAATGGCCCTAATCCTGTAAACGTATCGGGCAAACTGGAATATGCAGGATCAATTTGCTGCTGCTGGTCTGAGCGGCAAGAGATAAATACGCCATCGCAAAATTGACGCAGTAAATCTGCCATATAATAACGTTGTTCTTTACCATGCCATTCAACGGCTCCCTTATCAAAGCCCATGCGTTCGCTTTTGCCACCTGCCAATACCAACCCGTTTAATACCGGCTTAGTTTTAGCCATTTGTTTTTCAAAAAAGGCCACTATCCTTTCCGTTTCATCTACCCGATAAATTGCCAGGTCCTGCCAGTGAGGCAGTGCTTCTTTAACAAAATCAAAAACATCAGCTTCGCCGTCAGCTAATAGCAGCAGTTGCACATTGGTTAATTGGCCAACTCTTTTTTGCAGCGAGGCTTTTTTATTGCTGTCGATAATAATAACCTGCGCCTTTGCCTGCTGGTGGTTACCATTTACCAGCACCATATCAACACCCGAAAATAGTTTACGAAGTTGAAACGGATTAAATTCCTGTGTATAATTTAGTTGCCGATAATTGATCTCGTCGCTATACTCCAAAACAGCGCCGTTAGCCAACCGTCCGGGTAATTCGGAATTATTATCATTATGCGATGTATCCGCGTAAGCGCATTTATACCTTGGCGTTAATGCACTAATTACTTCGCCCGCCAATTGCTTTATGACTGAACACTGTCCGCCAACCACGGCCCACTCATTACGGTGGAAATTGCCGAAGGCAGGGCGCTTGATAGCCGTATGTTTTTTATGCTCTTTTAAAATCACGTTTACCTCCCGTTTTTGATATCAGCTTTGTTTCCTTTATCACAATATCATGACTCATGGCCTTACACATATCATAAACCGTTAAAGCAGCTATAGAGGCGCCAACCAATGCTTCCATTTCCACCCCCGTTTTTGCGGTGATAGTCGCGGTACAATCTATCACAACCTCCTCTTCATCATTTAAACCAATAACAACACTGCAATTATCCAGTCCCAAGGGGTGACAAAGTGGTATCAATTCGCCGGTTTTTTTTGCCGCCATTATCCCTGCAATTATTGCAGTTTGAAATACCGAACCTTTTTTGGTTTGCAAATCGCCATCGGTTAAATGCTGCAAAACTTCGGCCGGCAGCGAAACGATACTACGCGCGGTAGCTGTACGTCGGGTAACTTGCTTTTCGCCGACGTCAACCATGGTCGGGTTACCTTTACTATCCAGGTGACTTAACATTGATTATAATTTTTTATCACAGATTTTCAATGATTTTTTTGATTACGCAGATTTTTCGGATAATCTAAAATCATAGAAATCATTCTAATCTGCGATTGAATTTATTACAATCTGTGGTTCATAGCAAATCTTCTAAATAATAAACTCTTCTCTCCAAAGTTTATTAGCAATCCTACTTCAATTTTATAGGCATTCAGATAGTTCAATATCTGACACGTATGCAGATCAATTAACTCACTCACAGCTTTTATTTCTACCAAAACAATCCCTTCAATTAAAAAATCAACTCTTCTTTTTCCTATTGCATCGGGATAGTCTTTGTAAAAGATAGGAACCTCAATCTCTTGTTGAAATTTTATCCCTGCTTTATCCAACTCGAGGGCAAGCGCTCTTTGGTATATTATCTCCGGAAATCCGAGACCAAAAAAAGAATGCACTTGCATAGCGCACCATATTATTTTACCTGTAAGGTCAGAATACTTGTATTCTTCCGCCATAAATTTAACTTGATTTTTAATTGCTGATTTTTATCATTACATAGATATCTATTTTCCAATGCAATACTTAAATCGATCATTTTTAGTTGCCAAATTAATTAATCCCCGAAATCAAAACCAAAATAATCACCTAAATCATTCTTCATCAGCGATCAAAAAATAATCAGATAAATCCCCTAAATCTGCTTAACCCCGGTTCAGAACCGCCATATTTTAAACACCTCGCCCCGTTTAAACTCATTCTTTTCCAGCGGTAACTCTATAAAGGCATCTGTATCCGCTAAATTAGCAAAATCTCCCGACCCATTGCCTTCAACAGGGCTTGCCATTAGCTGGCAATATTGGTTATGATGCAACTTTACCTGTGCAAAATATTTAAGCGGATGATGAAAGCTAATCCTGTTATTGAGTACCGCGTACTGCTGCGGCTTTGCTTTAATGCCTGTTGTTGCCTGTAGCCATGGTAAAAAATACCGGTGCAGGCACATAAAAGTAGCAACCGGGTTACCCGGGAACGCAAATACCAGCAGGCCTTTGGGGTGTTTGCCAAACCAAAAAGGCTTGCCGGGACGCTGTTTTACTTTATGAAAAAGCATTTCAACCTGTAATTCTTCGAGGGCTTTTGGGATGTAATCAAATTTACCCATGGAAACGCCGCCGCTTAATAAGATTACATCATAATTTTCAATACAGGTTTTCAATTGCCGTTTGATAACTTCCGGATCATCGGGGATGTGGAGTACTGCGGCGTCAATGCCATGTTGCTTTAAAACTGCAGCAACGGTGTATCCGTTTGAACGCCTTATTTGGTAAGGCGATGGCGTGTCGGCTACTTCAACCAGTTCATTACCTGATGATAGCACCGCTATTTTGGGCAGCTTTTTCACCCTCAGCTCCGTTTCGCCAACGGAGGCAATAAGTCCAATAAGCGCGGGAGTAATAACGCTGCCAATACCGGCCACCACGTCGTGCTGTTTTTTATCGTTGCCTTTATAATGTATGTTTTGTCCTTTTTTTATTTCGTTGGTAACCAGGGTAGCCAGGCCGGCCCTTAGTTCAAGGTCTTCGTAACGGATAACGGTATCGGCTGTTGAGGGCAATATGGCGCCCGTCATAATTTCAATGCACTCGTGCGGCTCTTCAATATCTATGGGACTATCGCCTGCGGCTTGTGTAGTTTTTATTCGAAAAGTACTGATGCCGCCCTGAATGGCTTCGTAGTTTACTGCTATGCCATCCATGGTCACCCTGTCGAACGGGGGCAGGTCCCGGTCAGCTTTAATATCTTCGGCAAGTACCCTGCCCAGGGCCATTTCGAAAGGGATGATTTCGGCACCGTAGTCAGTTATTTGAGCGAATATTATTTTTTCAGCTTCTTCAACTGTAATCATTTGGTTAAACGTTTTATAAATAGATGATGTATTATTATCCGCCAATGGTTGCCATCGATTCATGAACACCATTGTGCTCAACTCTAAGGTTTTCGGCTTCCCAGCCGTCCCTTGCGCGGTTATTAAAAGCTTTTAGCAGTGTTTCTTCCAACTCGCTATCGGTAGTTCCGTTGCGTATTAAATCTTTAATATTTAGCACCCCGGCATCATATAAACAAGTTTTCAATCCGCCCTCTGGTGTAATACGGATACGGTTACAGGTGCCGCAAAAAGTGCGCGAATAAGCCGCAATTACCCCAATGCTACCTTTATGATTCGGAATTTGATAATTATACGATGTAGAAAATGCCATATCCGGTATCTTTTGGATATTGCCGTACACGTTCTTTATTTCATCCAATATCCGGATATAATCCCATTTTAAACCACCATAAACATGCCCGTCGCCATTAAAAGGCATTTCCTCAATAAAACGAACGCTTACCGGCAAATCTTTGGTAAGCTGAACCAGCGGGATAATGTCATCGGTGTTTTTGCCATCCATTACAACGGCATTAATCTTTACTTCAATATCATGTTTCAGCAACTCGTGGAGTGTTTGCATTACATTAGCAAATTCGTCGCGCCCGGTAATGCTGAAGAACCGGTTGGCGTCTAAAGTATCTAAACTCAGATTTACCGATTTTATGCCTATCTTTTTTAATTCTGGGACATAAGAAGCAGTTAAAACGCCGTTGGTAGTGATCGTCAATTCATTTAACCCGGGCAACTGCGAAACGGCGGTTAAAAACCGCATTATATCCTTACGCACAAAAGGCTCACCACCGGTGATGCGTATCTTTTCGATGCCCATTTTTACCAATAGCGAACAGGTTTGCAGCATTTCCTCATACGTCATGAGTTCTTTTCGCGAGAGCCAGTTCAAACCTTCTTCTGGCATACAATAAAAGCAGCGCAGGTTGCACCGGTCGGTTACCGCCAACCGCAGATAGTTAATTTTTCGTCCGTGGTTATCTAATAGCAATTGTTAATCTTTTTAGTGTAAAAGTAAATAATAGAAATTAGCGGATTGTTTGTTAAATGTACTTTTTATGTTACTTTGACTAAGGTAATATACGAAAATTAATGACAGCTATCATCATCCTTGCTGCGGGCGCCTCTACACGACTTGGTTCGGCGAAACAGAATTTATTGTTTGAAGGAAAAACATTGCTGCAGCGAGCGATGGAAACGGCCATAGCATCGGGCTGTAACCCAGTAATAGTTACTTTAGGAGCAAATGCTGAAGTGATCAAGCCAACGTTGAAGAGCTTCAAAATAAGGATTATTTATAATGAAGACTGGCAGGAGGGCATGGCATCATCTATCAGGCTAAGTATCGGGATGTTAAAAAAGCTCGCTCCGGATGCAGACTCGGTGATATTGATGCTTTGCGATCAGCCTTTTGTGGACGAATCAGTGCTTAACCAGCTTATCGGGGAAAAAACAAAAAACGGGATTATTGCCGCGACCTATAATAAGACCATTGGTGTACCTGTATTATTTGATCAAAAATATTTTGATGAATTGCTTTTACTGAAAGGGCAGGAGGGGGCAAAAAAGTTGTTGATGAAGTTTGCTGATGATGTGTTACCTGTTCCGTTTCCCTTAGGGGCTGTTGATATTGATACGGTTGAGGATTACGAGCACTTGAAATAAAGGAGATATGTTTGAGATGCCTACTGAAACCATGCCGCCGATTTCGGCTAAAGCCCCTGGTTGTTATTTATATTAGTCCGTCGGCTAAAGCCAGACGGCAATGAAGAGAATCGAACTTTTATCATTGCCGTTCCTTTTAAGGAACGGGTTTATATTGAAGATGTAAAGGCTTTAGCCGCAATTAGAGGGGGGATTGCGACAAACCATCCGTGTAGGGGGGTGAAAGCAAAGAAAAAACTTGTTCTATTAGACAGTTTCTTTCGGAAGTGTTTTCAAGAGTTCCTTTGCAGGAACAGACTTCACATTGCCTTTGCCATCACTCACTACCAAACTTTCACCTTTAGCGGCTGAAGTTTCCACCAATTTGCGAAGTGCCTTATTTACGCCGCCTAACACTTTTTCGGCAAATTCGTCCAATTCAGTACTTTTAGTTTGAACTATCATGGCTTTGTTTTAAAATAATATCCCAAATATCGCTACTAATTATTGATTCTCCCAATTCAGTCGAAAACTGCGCAACAACTTCTGATGGCACGCTCACATTATTCATTACAAGCGACTTGTCACAAATGGGAATATATAATTCCACCAAATTCTTTATTCCTCTGTAGTATCTTCTTTCAATAACATCAATTGGTATGTTGTGTCCGCCCTCACTCACACGTTTTGCGACACGGTCATATGCAGTATTTGGAGAGTCAAGCCAAAAATACAACAGGGTCACTTTATAACCTGCTCCCTGCGCCTTCTTCACAAAAGGTACGTAACTTCTGGTAGCCAGTGTAGTCTCCAAAGCAAAATCAGTGCCTTCTTTCAGAAGTTCATTAATCCGGTTTAACATTATCCGGCCTGCTTCTAAAGCTACACTTTCGGGATTAAACGGCGAAATACCGGCTGCAATGTTATCTGCGTTAACAAACTCCCTGCAGTCCAGTATTTCGGGTAGTATGGTATAGCTTGCCGTGGTTTTACCTGCTCCATTACATCCTGCAATAATATACAAGTTTGCCATGTATTAATTGATTAGGTTAAGGCCCGCAATCTACCAAATTACTTTTGTACCGAAAATTGGTAGATAGTAACCGTTTTATAGGTTTCGCCGGGCTTTAATTCAGTAGTTGGAAATTGCGGCTGGTTTGGCGAATCGGGGTAGTGTTGGGTTTCCAGGCAAAATCCGGTACGGTGATCGTCTTTCGCCCAGCCGATTATCGTATTGGCACCAGCCATAAAGTTACCGCTGTAAAATTGTATACCCGGTTCGTCGGTAAATACCTGCAATTTTATCCCACTTTTATCGCCTGTTACTGTGGCTATTGGCGTGGTGATGTCATGTTTATCCAATACAAAATTATGATCGTAACCATGGCCGTTGGCAATCTGGTCGTTTTTATCATTTATCCGGCTGCCAATGGTTGTAGGCTTGCTAAAATCAAAAGGCGTACCTGCCACTGCTTCAATTTTGCCTGTAGGTATCAATGTGGTATCAACGGGAGTATAATTAGCAGCGCTTAGTTGCAGGGTATGGTTTAAAATAGTGCCGCTGCCAATCCCGTTAAGGTTAAAGTACGAGTGATTGGTTAAATTTACCACTGTTTTTTTATCGGTTGTTGCTTCGTAGCTTATTTTAATGGCGTTATCATCGGTAAGCTCGTAGGTTACTTTACAGGTAAGGTTGCCGGGGTAGCCTTCTTCCATATCTGGTGAAAGGTAGGTGAGCTCAACTGTTTGACCGTTTACTTGTTTGCCATCCCAAACTACATCGTTAAAGCCTTTTTTGCCACCATGCAGGGAGTTCGGTTTGTTATTGATAAACAGGTCATATGGCTTGCCATCCAACACAAAATGACCTTTGGCAATGCGATTGCCATAACGACCAATGGTTGCCCCAAAGAACGATGAAAGCGCTTTTTTGTAACCTGCAATAGCATCAAAACCTATTACAACATCGGTTAATTTGCCACTCTTATCGGGCACTAAAACACTTATTAAATGGCCGCCATAATTGGTAACAGCAGCCTGCACGCCGTTTTTATTTTTCAACGTGTAAAAGTGTGTTTGTTTGCCGTCGATAGTTTGTTCAAAGCCTGCTGCGGGCGGTAAAGTTGCATTTTGAGTACTGTCTGTCATAGTAGCGGAAGAAGTTTTGCCTGCCGGTTGACTACATGCTGAAAGCGACATAACAATAGCGGGCAAAAGGATTGCTGATAAGTTTTTAAATGATAAATTCATTGGTGACGAAATTAGGTTATTGATTTTGTTTTAAATAATATAAAATATACAAAATATAGCTTTAAAAGCATAATTGTTACAGTCCGTTCAATTGTTTTATCAGGTTGGTTTCTTCTTGTTTATAGGGTGTTCCGTCTTTCCTGAAAACATCATGAAACCACAATTTAGGTTCCGATCCGTCGGGCATGGGGGTATCCCAGGCATAAATAGTGTTGGTTTTTCCGCTTACAAAGCCCCAGTTAATGGCGCCCACATTTTCCTTCTTCAACATAGGCATGGTGTTTTCAAAAGTACTGCCCCGTGGACGGGCCATATATTCGGTACAAATGAGCGGGCGGTCATACAGTTTTAACAGTTTTATTGCAATTTGGTGTTTGTCGGGCGTATCATAATCATGATAGGTAATTACATCTGAGTTTTTAAGCTGAATTTTGTTCAGCATCTCCAGGTCCCAATTCCATAAACCAACACTTAATGGTTGATCCGGGCGGATGGCTTGCGCCCAGGAAAATACCCTGGTTAGTAAACGTGCCGAGACTTCGCTCTTTTTCCCATTGCCCGGTTCGTTATATAAATCCCATAGTAATATGCGGTTATCGTGTTTAAACGAAGTTAATATATCATCCACATATGTTTTTAACTCAAAAAAATCGTCGGGTGTAGTTAACGTTCTGCCAGGGTCCTGCATCCAGCCTGAATTATGGATACCTGGTTTTGGATCAGGCTGTTTGCCGGTTTTGGGGTTGGTATTCCAGCAATCATCAAAAAAAACAAAAATGGTTTGGATATGATGTTTATCAGCGATGGCCAGGTATTTATTCATCCGTTCCTTAAAGCCTTTTGGGTCTGCTTTCCAGGCAACGCTGTGCAAAAAAACGCGCATGGCATTAAATCCTATCCCCTGGGCATAGCCCAGTTCACGGTCGATGGTTTCGGGGTCGAATGTATCCGCCTGCCACATTTCCAATTGATTTATGGCTGTGCTGGGGATAAAATCGGAACCGTTTATCCATTTATGCTGTGCATACCAGGCATTGGCTTTTGCCGCCGACCAAATTTTGGGTGCATTATTTTTTGACTGCTGCGCGTTGCCGGTCACAAAAGCGAGCATGAGCAATGACGCAATTAGAAAAGTGATTTTAATTCTCATCAGAATTTAATAATAGGTGTTAATGGTTGGCCTTAAAGGTGCAAAAAATGACTGTCTTTATTACATTTTTTAATAACTATTTTACTTCATATACCACAGCTTCGTAAGGTCTTAATTGTCCATTTTTAGAGGGGTTGTTATAATTATCGATTAAAACGCGCGCTTTACTTAAATTGATACCTGTATGCGCCGCCGCCGTTTTGGCGCTAAAATTCAGCATCACTAAAAACTTTCTCCCGTTCAATACCCTGGTATAGCAATAGGTATCCGGGTTTTGCTTGTCCAGCAGGGTGTATCTGCCGTAAACCAGCACCAGGTTATCTTTGCGAAGCTTCACGATTTTGCGAAAGTAGTTTAATGCCGAATTTGGGTCTTTTTCTTCGTCAGTCTCATTAATAGTTTTGTAATTTTTATTCACCTGAATCCATGGGGTACCTGAAGTGAAACCAGCATTGGCTGTTTCGTTCCATTGAAATGGTGTACGGCCGTTGTCGCGGCAATCATAGGCTATGCGTTTCAAAAACTGGGGTATATCGCCGCCGGTGTTTTTTACGTGCCTATATTCATTTAGGGTGGCCATATCGCGGTAATCTTCAATTTGGGTGAAGCCCGCGTTGGTCATGCCAAGTTCATCGCCATTATAATAGTACGGCGTGCCGCGCATGGTCATGATAAATGTGGTAAGCATTTCGGACGATAACTCCCTAAATTCCGGACTGTCGTTTCCGAACCGGCTTACCATCCGAGCCTGGTCATGATTGGCTAAAAATACCGATAACCATCCCTTTTTCTCAAAAGCACTATCCAGCCGACTGAAAACTTGTTTAAAATGCAGCAGGCTATAACCATCAGGTTTGGCAATGTCTACACCATCAAAAGGATAAGCCATATTTAACTCATGCCGTTCTGCATCAACTAAGTTATGAGCATCGGTCAAACTGTTGCCTGCACCTTCGGCCACGCTCATCACGTTATATTTGCTTAGCACTTGTTTATTCATTTCCCTCAAGTAGCCGTGCAAATTGCCCTGCATGGCATAATATTGGCTGAAGTTTTTTTCAAACCCATTAGGGAAAGCCGGAAACGTAGTGTCCTTTGCCGCAAACTGAAAGGCATCCAGCCTGAAACCGTCGATACCTTTGTTGGCCCAATACTTCATAATGGCATATACCTCGCTGCGTAATTTGGGGTTCTCCCAGTTTAAATCGGGCTGCTTGCGCGAAAAATAATGCAGGTAGTAGGCGTTGGTTAATGAGTCGTACCGCCAGGCATCGTGATTAACATCAAATAAGCTATAACGATAAGGAGGTTTTCCTCGTTCGGCGTTCCACCAATGGTAATAATTACGATAAGGGTTGGTTCTTGAACTGCGGCTTTGTTTAAACCATTCGTGTTCATCGCTGCTATGGTTTACTACCAGGTCCATCACCAGTTTAATGCCGCGCTGGTGCATGCCTTTGAGCAGGGTATCAAAATCGGCCATGGTGCCAAAATCTTTCATTATGTTGCGGTAATCGCTCACATCATAACCATTATCATCATTAGGCGAACTGTAAATAGGGTTGAGCCAAACCACGTTAACGCCAAGGCTTTTTATATAATCGAGTTTGGAGATGATGCCTTTTAAATCGCCGATGCCATCGCCATTGTTATCCTTAAAACTGCGGGGGTATATTTGGTAAACTATGGCTTCTTTCCACCATTTACGGTTGATAGCTCCTTTATTTTGCGAGTAACATAAAGAACACGTAAACAGAAACGCGACGATAATAACCGTTTGCAGGATTATTCTTTTCATGATTGAACGATTAAACAGATTAATTGGCTTTTCAAACCTAATCAACTTATTTAACCAAATCAACTTAATCTAACCAATTCCCGACATCAAAAACCAAATTCTCCAAGCTCTACAACAGCATTATCACAAATATAGGTAGGTACTATACCGGTCGCGGCAATCCGGGTTTCGGCATTGTGGGGGAGGGTATTGCCAGATAATACCAGTACGGTATCTAATCCAAATTTATTGCCGCCTAAAATGTCAGTTTGCAGGGTATCGCCCACCATCACAATTTCGTTTTTACTGATGGGCCGCCGCTCGCGGATCAAATCATAAGCGAACATAAACATCTGCGAATCGGGTTTGCCGAAACGGATGAAATTTTTGCCCACAATGTTTTCAACCATTGAAGCGATACTGCCGATGGCGATAGAAACGTCATTAGCTGATAGGGGATAGGCATGATCGGTATTGGCTACAATTACCGGTATATTTCGCTTTCGCAGGATGTTAACCGCTTTATTTATATCCTCGAACCAGCTAAACCCCTCATCATCCAAAAATATCAGTGCGCTTACTTTGTCCATATTGCTTGCGTTCACTTCACTTACGGGCATGGTATGGCAGCCGGGGCTTTCTATATAATGCGACGATTCGGGTGTGCCTAAGTATGCTACAATTCCGTGGTCAACCTTCAAATCCAGGTACTCTTTGGTTAACATGCCCGATGACACGATCCTGTCGGGAGTAATGGCCATCAATCCTTTATTATGGTAGCTCTGCGCCAATTGCAGCGGACTGCGTGAAGCGTCGTTGGTAACAATATAATACTCCTTTTTTTGCGCTTCCAGGTAAGCAAACGTTCGCTCAATGCCAGGCATTAGTCCCTGGTGTGTTTTTAAAACACCAAACGCATCAAAGAAAATTACGTTGTATTTGTCGATTATCGATTTAAAGTTTTCAATGCGTTTCATTGTAGAGATTAGAGGTTGGAGTTTAGAGATTAGTATCTTGTTTGATTAGAGATTGGAGGTTAGAAAAGAAAGTTATTCTAACCTCTAATCTCCAGTCCCTTATCTCTTTTTTAGCTATGAACCATGCACTATGAACTTCTTCACCTCAACCCCAGCTCCTCAATAATCCGCTCAGCGTCAAAATCCCGGTCTACCGATGGCAGGTAAATTTCGAATGCTTCGGCTTGCAGTTTTTTGGCGTATTGTTCGTTAAAGAAGTACTTGCCGTCTTTAATCACATAGTTCAATATGAAAAAGCGGTAGGCCTCCTTCAAAAAGCGTATTTCGTTTGCTGTTAGCGGGTTTACTTTGTGATATTCCCTTAAAAACAGGATAAACCGTTCCTCATTCATGGTGCCGATGTAATAGC
>JABDBM010000021.1 GCA_013288685.1 Bacteroidota bacterium
TGGTGGTCATAGCGGTGGGGGTGGTGGCGGTGGTCACGTTAGCAGCGGCGGTGGTGGTGGTCATTATGGCGGTTTTTCGGGTGGCCATAGCTTTTCGGCCCCGCAGCGCAGTGCTCCAAGTTTTAGAGGAAATCCAGGTGCATCGCGTTCATTCGCACCAAGACCTGGCGGAAACTACCGCTCATTTCAGGGAAACCGTGGTTTCTCGGCTCCACGAGGCGGCGTAAATGGCCGTGCTTATGTAGGCGGGCGTAATTATAATAATGGCCGCAATTTTTCAGGATACAGAGGCAATGCCGGGTATCGTGGCCCAACCGCATATAGAAGTGGCTACGGATACCGTGGTGGCTATTACGGCCCGCGTAATTGGGGTGGTCGTGCATATTGGGGCGGTCGTGGTGGTTATTACTATCATGGTGGATTTTACTCCAGTCTGTATTGGCCGAGAATTGGCTTTAGCGTAGGATTTTTACCTTATGGCTATTATCCGTTCTACTGGGGCGATTCGCAATACTTTTATAGCGGTGGGTACTATTATCAGTATAATAACAATCAGTATACCGTGGTTGAGCCGCCACTGGGCGCTGAAGTAACCGTTTTACCGTCAGGTGCACAATCAATTAATATCAACGGCGAACAATATTATGAGTTGAATGGGGTTTATTATCAACCCATTACAAAAGACGACGGCTCCGCAGCTTATGTTATCGCAGGTAAAGATGGCCAGCTAAGCACTGATAACGGTGGTAATACCGGCGGATATAACGACAATGGTGACAATGGCGGCGGAGGCAACGGCAACGTTAGTAATGCTCCCCAGGCTCCTCAAATTGGCGATGTATTCGATCAGTTACCACAAGATAGCCGTAAAATAAGGCTTAACGGCGAAACCCTTTATGTATCGCCCGATGCTTATTATTACAAGGAAACTATTGATACCAATGGCAACAAGGCCTACAAGGTTGTAGGTACACCATCGGACGAACCAAATAACTAAAAATTAGTTAAATTTATTATCTATAGAAAAGGCGAAGGTATAAACCTCCGCCTTTTTTTGTTTAGTGAAACATTTTGTGATGTTAATCCTTTATCATGATGGTTACCCCAATTATGATGAAATTCCGACTGCCATATCTGTGTTTTTTGACACTCTTTTTTTTCATGCTGCTTGCCCCTACCCGGGTAAATGCATATTCGGTGCTCACCCACGAAGCCTTGATAGACGCCAGCTGGGCAAAAAGCATCCTGCCTTTACTTAAACATAAATACCCGCAAGCAACTGACGACGACTTGAGAAAGGCGCACGCTTATGCTTACGGCGGGTGCCTTATTGCCGACATGGGCTATTTCCCTTTTGGCAGCGAGTACTTCACAAATCTTTCGCATTACGTACGTAGCGGTGACTTTGTGGAAACGCTGCTTTCTGAATCGGAAAATTTGGATGAATATGCGTTTGCACTTGGCGCCCTATGCCATTATTTTGGCGATAAATATGGGCATTCTTTAGCTACCAATTTAACGGTACCTGTAGTTTACCCTAAAATGGAAGAGAAGTTTGGCCCGGTAGTAACGTACGAAGATGATCACATTTCGCACAGCCGGGTTGAAATATCCTTTGATGTTTTACAGATGGCGCGCGGTAACTACGCCGCGCAGGCCTATCATGATTTGATCGGGTTTGAAGTGTCAAAACCAGTGTTGGAGAGAGCTTTTTTGAAAACTTACGGGCAGGACATTAACACCGTATTCGGCGATTTGGATTTAGCCATAGGCACTTTCAGATGGTCGGTTAGAAGCTTGCTGCCTACCGTAACACGAACAGCCTGGGTTATAAAAAAGAATGATATAAAAAAATTGAATCCAAGTGCCAACAGTCATTCTTTTCATTACAAGATGAAAAGAAAGGCCTATTATGCTGAATTTGGATCGGCACGGCAAAAACCGGGTTTCAAGGCCGAAGTCTTATCGTTATTGATCCGTATAATACCCAAAGTAGGCCCGTTTAAAGCGCTGCGATTTAAAGATATAGGCCCCGAAGGCGAAAAATTATTTATCCGAAGTTTTGATACCGTGTTGGTACGTTATCATGATGCACTGGCCGGATTATATCTTAAAAAACCTAACTTAGCCGATGTAGATTACGACACCGGCAAACCAACCCAAATTGGCGAATACAAACTGGCCGATAAAACCTATGGTGATTTACTGGATAAGCTTGCCGAAACAAAATATAACGACCTCACCGCTTCCTTAAAACAAAATATACTAAACTTTTATGGCCAAACAGATACGGTAACGCTTGCTCAAAAGTATCCGGCCGACTGGAAGAAAAAGTACCTGGATATACAGGCTATCAGAATTGCAGTCCCTGTAAAGGCAGATAGTTTAAAAACAGCAAAAGGCGTTTATTATAAACTCAATGAACCAGCTATTCATCCCTCTCACAGTAAATGATTTATAAAAATCCTTTTATTTTGCACCTCAGGTTTAAAATAAAATACCGCTTCATCAGTTAAAATTTCTATATTTAATTTACTTTTAAACCTCCGAATTCTTCAAATCATGAAAAGGAAAACTTTATGCCGTTACGCGGCAATCATTTTATTGATGCAGTTTTTTGTGCTATTTGCCATAGCGCAAAATCAGATTACGGTAACCGTGCAGGGTGCAAACAAAGCCATGCCGGTTCAGTTTGATGGGTCGGGCTTTAGCAACACAGCTGGGGCAAAAGGCAGCGGAACAGTAACTGTAATTAAGAAAATGGATCAGTCTTCATCGCGGTTACAGGAGTACCTGAATGGGGCCGAAAAATTGAGCACGATTATTTTGAAATTTCACAAAAACGGAACGAACAAAGTTTTTCAAACAATAACGCTCACTAACGCATTGCTGTCTCAAATATCATTGGGTAAAACAGGCCGGCCAACGGAGACGGTTACTTTTAAATATGAGAAAATAGAAATACAGGCGAATTGAGGTTTACAGATTATTTGCCGATACAAAACTTACTAAATATATTCTCCAACAGGTCATCAGTAGTAACCGCCCCGGTAATCTCACCGAGATAATAAAGCGCCTGTTTAATATCCATTGCCAAAAAATCCGATGTAACGTCGTCCATACCGCCAAGCACTCTTGTTAAAGCCTCTTCGGTTTTTTGGAGGGCTTCCAGGTGGCGGATATTGGTCACCAGCGTCTCGTCGCCGGTTAACTGGTCTTTTATAGCAGCAGCATATATTTTATGTTTTAATTCATCGATATGGCGCTTTTCTTTGGCAGAGATGATGATAGCCTGACGGGTATGCGGTAATGCCAATAATTGTTCTTCTGTTAGTAAGTCGGCTTTATTGGCTACCACCAGCATATTGATGCCGGGCTTTTGCAAAGTTTCCAGATCGTGGTTTAATTCTTCGATGGTAATTTGCTCGGCATCAAATAAATAAACCAGCAGTGCCGATTGATTTATCTTTTCCATGGTGCGCTCCACCCCTATTTTTTCAATGGCGTCCGTCGCTTCGCGGATGCCGGCAGTATCTATCAGGCGGAAGTTGATTCCGTTGATATTCAGCACTTCTTCAATCGTATCGCGTGTGGTACCGGGAATGTGGCTCACAATTGCGCGCTCCTCGTTTAGGAGAGCATTCAAAAGGGTTGATTTCCCGGCATTTGGCCGACCAGCAATAACCGTATTTACACCTTGCTTGATGGCGTTGCCTAACTCAAAAGAGCGGATCAGATTGCCGATGACGTGATTTATCTCGCTAATCAGCTTTTTTAATTGATCGCGGTTGGCGAATTCCACGTCTTCTTCGGCAAAATCAAGTTCAAGCTCTATTAACGAAGCAAACTGAACCAACTGATCGCGAAGCTGTTGCAACTGGTTGCTAAAGCCGCCTCTTAATTGTTGCAAGGCCACCTGTTGCGATGCTTTGGAGTTGGAGGCTATTAAATCGGCAACGGCCTCGGCCTGCGAAAGATCCAGTTGTCCGTTTAGAAACGCGCGCAGGGTAAATTCACCTGGCTTTGCAGAGCGGGCGCCTTTTTTGATGAGGAGTTTGATGATGGATTCAATAATATAAGCCGAGCCATGGCAGGATATTTCCACCACGTTTTCGCGGGTGTATGATTTTGGTGCGATGAAAAGCGAAACCAATACTTCATCCAAAATCACATTCCCATCAGCAATACTGCCGAAATGGATGGTATGCGAAGCCTGTTTGGTTAAATCCTTACCTTTAAATACGCTGTTAGCGATAGTAATAGCGTCCGGTCCCGAAAGGCGGATGATTCCTATGGCGCCGGTTCCGTTAGGAGTGGCGAGTGCTACTATGGTCTCTGAGTTGGTCATTAAGTCATTGGGTCATTGGGTCATTGCCGCTTTTTACCTTAAAAGCATAAAATGTTGGCAAGCCGGTAATTCAATAAAAAACAAAGGTCAGCAATTCGCCTGAATCTTTTGTTAGGTATATGCCATAAACATAGCTACCAGTTAACTATTGTAACCTTTCCAATGACGCAATGACCCAATGACTCAATGACTCAATGACTAAAAAACACTAACTTCGGCCCAATTATGGTAACTTATTTTGAAGCCTCGCTCGATACGATTTCGGTACATCATGTTGGCAACCCGTCGATTGATGAAATGTATGCCTTATCTGACGCACCGCTTGAGTTAAAGGATGAAATTATCCCGAACCTGCTGATGCAGTATTTTTTAAAGCCCTTTGAAAAAGCCAACGAAATTTATCACCTCACCCACAGCAGCGGCGATTTGAACCTGAACGAGATACACCATTTTGTGAGCCGGATATTTGAGCAAAAAGAAAAATTTCATGAGGCTTCGGAACTAATTGCCAAATTCCTGTTTAAAGTAACCACCCATCCCAACATTAAAGGCGGAGAGTTGTATGTGGTATATTTTAATAAAGTACAGATTGAAGGCAATTTGCTGGATGCCATAGGCATTTTTAAATCCGAAAATAAGGAGACCTATCTAAAAGTTTACCCCGACACCGGCGGCTTCCAGGTTGATTACGAGGAAAACGCCATCAATATCAATAAACTGGATAAAGGTGCACTGATCTTTAATATCGAAAAAGAAAATGGCTATAAGGTGGCGGTAATTGACAAAAACAACAGCGGCGGGCAAGATGCTGCCGTGTATTGGAAAGACAACTTTTTACAGCTAAAAATCCGCAACGACAGCTTTAACCAAACCAGCAATGCCCTTGGTCTCTACAAAAATTTTGTGACCGAAAAGCTGGACGATGAGTTTGAAATGAGCAAAGCCGATAAAATTGACTTGCTGAACCGCTCCATGAAGTATTTTAAGGAAAAAGACACCTTTGATATGGACGAGTTTGCCGGCGAAGTAATTGGCAATCCGCAGGCCATTGAATCGTTTAAAACCTTTAAAAACCAATACGAACAGGAATTTGACAGCCCCATTGCCGATACTTTCGAAATATCCGACAATGCCGTAAAGAAACAGGCACGCGTTTATAAAAGTGTGTTAAAGCTGGATAAGAATTTTCATATTTATATCCATGGCGATAAAGAACTGATTGAAAAGGGATTTGATGAGGGAAAACACATGAATTATTATAAGGTGTATTTCAAAGAGGAGAATTAGGGATTACAGTGATTTTTATTTGGTGGGATTATAGTGATTTAGGGTGCATAGAGGTGATACTCGACGAAAAAGTTAAATAAATGTTTTTCGGGGCGATACAGCGTTCCATCTTTATTTTTGGAATACCAGAAACATTTTGGAACATACTGATTATCAGTTGTTCCATTTTTTACAAATTACCAAATTTCAGTAAATAGCTGATTATCAACACCTATTTTTCTGTATTTTAGAAAATACATGTAATTTATTGATTATCAACATTTTCAAGATAATTAAACCTCAATTTTTGGATATTTTGGGGCATAAACTTAAGCGGGCGGAAGTTTGATCGTGCCACAGTCAAAAGGAAATGTTACACATGACGTAAAAAGAAAAGGCCCGCGTTTATGAACATCTAAATACATTTAAACAATAATCAATATGAAATATTTTTTGCTAATTATTTTGTCCGCGCTTTCAATGAAATCATTCGGTCAAACAAAACCGTCAAATGATTCAACTTCAAATCTTACCGTTGAGGTTCGGAGTAAAATATTAAGCGAGTCAAAAGATGGCGGTAAACTTGATTTTTGGACGCCCATCAAAGGGCATGAATATGACGGGCTATTGCTGGAAAAAGGCTCCAATATTATTGTAACCAAGCGGGAATTAGCGGTAATCAAATGGGCGTTAGTCTTAACAAAAAACGGCATCAGTAAGACCGAGATCGTTTCTTTATATGAAGAGTTAAAGTCAAGAAAAATACGGGCAGATGAACTACAACTGATCGATATGGGAATTAAAAAGGCTTCAGAATAACGCCTAAAACTTCTCCTCAATCCCCAACGCAAACAAAGCAAAATCATACTTCACCGGGTCCACCGGGTCAAATTCCCGTAGACAGGTGGTCAATTCAACAGCCGTTTGCCAGTCGGTTTGTTTGCGGGTAATGATGTTGAATTTACGGGCTATGGCACCTATTTGGACTCAAATTTCTCCGGATTTCTTTTGGTATGAAAAACGGAAGTAACAAAAACTGTATCCAAATTTTCTTCGTACCAATAAACTATCACGTAAGGGAATTTTCTTACCGGGGCAAAGTGCAGGTAATTATTATATTTTTTTGGATAGAGTTCAGGGTTTATACCTATTATCTGCAATTTAAATTGAATCTCTCTTCTAAATCTTTTAGAAAGGCCAACTTGCTGCTCTTCATACCATTCACAGGCGGCAATTAATTCCATTTCCGCCCGTTTATGTATTTCAATTAAAGGCACGGTTCAAGTCTTCTTGTACATCAGTCCAGCTACGGGTAGTTGTTTTGCCATCCAAATAATCCTGCCGGGTTTTCATAAAGCCGGCTATCTCCTCTTCAGAAAAAACGTATTCGGACTCATTGTCTACAACGTAAGGCAAGCCAAAACGATCCAATATTTCCTGTAAAACAGGTAGATCATTTTCGTTTTGTATATTAACGGTTAATGTTGTCATATTCAAATTTACTAAAGAATAATTCAAATTACAATACGAACTATTAACACGCGGCAAAATCACCGTAATCACTCCAAAATCACCGTAATCCCCAAAAAAACTAAAACTTCTCCTCAATCCCCAACGCAAACAATGCAAAATCATATTTCACCGGGTCCACCGGGTCAAATTCCCGTAGTCTGGCGGTGAGCTCTACAGCCGTCTGCCAGTCGGTTTGTTTACGGGTGATGAGGTTGAGTTTTCGGGCTACCCTGTCCACATGCAAATCGCAGGGGACAATGAGTTCGGGTGGTTTGATGTGGTTCCAGATGCCAAAATCAACTCCGCAATTGTCCTTGCGTACCATCCAGCGTAAAAACATATTTAACCGCTTGCAGGTTGATTTTTGGGATGGTGAGGATATATGTTTTTTTGTGCGATGCGGAAAATCATCCAGCGAAAAAAAGTATTTTCTGAAATGGTTGAGGTATTTTTCGATGGGCTCTGCAACATTCCCTTCTTTCTCCCCCTTCAGGGGGCCGGGGGGTATAAATGCAGACTCAAGCGATTGGTGCCGGGAATAATGATGTCTAAAAAACGAAATAAAATAAAGCGTATCCACATCATTAAAAGTACGATGTTTAAAATGCAGCAGCTTTTTCAGGTCGGTTTCCTCATGATTCATAATGAAATCATAGGGTGCGCCGTCCATCAGTTTGATCAGCTCGTGGCATTTGTTAATGATGGTTACCCGTTGTCCCCAGGCTAATACTGCAGCCCATAGGCCCATAATTTCAATGTCCTGCTGGTTGGTGAACAGGTGTGGAATAGAAACAGGGTCGTTAGGAATAAAGGCGGGTTGGTTGTATTGAGTGACTTTGGCGTCTAAAAAAGCTTTTAACCCCCCGGCCCCCTGAAGGGGGAGTGTAAAATCAAAATTTTGCATAGCAAACTATCAGTTCCCCCTTCAGGGGGTTAGGGGGTTAAGCGCCTGTTTGATATCTTCCAGCAAATCATCAATATCCTCCACCCCTACACTTAACCGCAACAAGTTATCCACCACCCCTGCCTTTTCCCGTTCGGCTTTCGGTATCGATCCATGCGTCATGCTCACCGGGTGATTAATCAACGATTCCACCCCACCCAATGATTCAGCCAGCGTAAATACTTTAAATGACGACGCTACCCTGAAAGTTTCCTGTAAATCGGCATCTTTAAGTACAATGGAAATCATACCGCCAAAATCAAGCATTTGTTTTTTGGCAATTTCGTGGTTGGGATGATCGGTAAAGCCGGGCCAGTATATTTTCTCTACTTTAGGATGCGTTTTTAAATACTCGGCTATTTTACGTCCGTTTTCGCAATGGGCCTTCATGCGTAGATGCAGGGTTTTTATGCCGCGCAGCACCAAAAAGCTATCCATCGGACCGGGCGTTGCACCGCAGGCATTGTAGATAAACCACAGTCTTTTGTACCATGCTTCGTCATTCAGCATCAGGGCGCCCATTACCACATCACTGTGACCGCCTATGTATTTGGTTACCGAATGCATCACAATATCTGCACCCAAGTCAATCGGGTTTTGCAGGTAGGGCGAAGCAAAGGTATTATCAACCGTTAACAGGATATTCTTTTCCTTGCTGATTTTGGCTATCGCTTCAATATCCACAATCTGCATGGTGGGATTGGTAGGCGTTTCAATCCATATCAGTTTGGTGTTTTCATTTGCGTATTCGCGGATTATTTCGGGATTTGATAAATCCAGGAAATGAAATTTAATACCGTAGTTGGCAAATATTTTGGTAAACATGCGGTACGAACCGCCATATAGGTCGTTACCGGTAATTACTTCATCGCCCGGCATCAGCAATTTCATAACTGCATCAGTTGCCCCCATCCCACTCGAAAAAGCCAAACCGAATTGTGCATTTTCCAAAGCAGCCAAACAGTTTTCCAATGCCTTGCGGGTTGGGTTTGTGCCGCGTGAGTATTCAAAACCCTTATTATCTCCCGGCGATTTTTGCCAGTAGGTGGATGTCTGGTATATTGGCGTCATTACGGCGCCTGTTGATGGATCAGGCTCTTGCCCTGCGTGTATAGCTTTAGTTGCGAATTTCATACCCCCTGGCCCCCTAAAGGGGGAATTGTACCACCCTAACTCCCTTAGGAAGGGAGTTGGGAAGTTTGTTATTATTCAATTTATTATTTGTTTTATTCTGGTAATTACATCAACCTACCATGCCATGATAGTCAAAAGCTCCCCCTTTAGGGGGCTGGGGGGTTAGTACGCTCTCGCAAAAATAACCCTCTGCGTCGACGGTTTCCCGGTCAAAATGCACTTGCCTTCTTCTTGTTTATTATCCAAAGGTATGCAACGGATTGTCGCCTTAGTTTCATCTTTTATCTGCTGCTCGGTTTCGGAGGTACCGTCCCAATGCGCGGATAAAAAGCCGGGCTGCTCATCCAGCAGGCGTTTAAATTCGTCGTAGCTGTCAACTTCGGTGGTATTTTCGGTTTTAAATTTCAGCGCTTTTTGGTAGATGTTTTGTTGTATCTCCTCCAAAAGCCCTTCAATTTTGGCCGATAAACCTTCCTGACTTACAGTTTCTTTTGTTTTGGTATCGCGGCGGGCCAGTTCAACGGTTCCGTTTTGCATATCGCGGCTACCGATGGCAACGCGCAACGGCACGCCTTTTAACTCGTATTCAGCAAACTTAGCGCCTGGGCGATGGGTATCGCGTTTATCAAATTTTACGGATATTCCTTTAGTCTTCAGCTCTTTGGTGAGTTCCTTTACAAATACGCCGATGTTTTCGAGTTCTTCTTCGTGCTTATAGATAGGCACAACAACAACTTGTATAGGCGCTAATTTTGGCGGTAAAACCAACCCGGCATCATCTGAGTGCGCCATAATTAATGCGCCGATTAAGCGGGTTGATACACCCCACGATGTAGCCCAAACATAATCCAGCTTATTTTCTTTATTGGTGAATTTTACGTCAAAAGCTTTGGCAAAGTTCTGACCCAAAAAGTGCGAAGTACCTGCTTGCAACGCCTTTCCGTCCTGCATCAAGGCCTCTATACAATACGTATCCAATGCACCGGCAAAGCGCTCGTTAGCGGTCTTTTTACCTTGTATAACCGGCAACGCCAGCCAATTTTCTACAAAATCGGCATATACGCCCAGCATTTGTTCTGTTTCGGCAATGGCTTCCTCTGCGGTGGCATGGGCAGTGTGGCCCTCCTGCCATAAAAATTCGGTGGTACGTAAAAACAGGCGGGTACGCATTTCCCAGCGTACTACGTTGGCCCATTGGTTAACCAATATAGGTAAGTCGCGGTAGCTTTGTATCCAGCCCTTATAAGTATTCCATATAATCGTTTCCGATGTGGGGCGCACAATCAGTTCTTCTTCCAGCTTGGCGTCTTCATCCACTACAATGTTGCCGTTACCATCATTTTTTAAACGATAATGGGTTACCACGGCGCATTCCTTGGCAAAACCATCTACGTGGCTTGCTTCTTTGGAGAAGAAAGATTTGGGTATAAACAGCGGGAAATACGCGTTGCTGTGACCGGTTTCTTTAAACATGCCATCCAGCACCTGCTGCATTTTTTCCCAAATAGAATAGCCATACGGTTTAATGATCATACAGCCTTTCACCGGCGAATATTCGGCCATATCGGCTTTAATCACCAAATCGTTATACCATTGCGAATAATCTTCTTCTTTACTTACAACCCCTTTGCTCATATATGTATTTTGAATAGAATTTTAACAGAGGCCAAATTTATAAATTTATTTGTCAGAACCGGGATTTATCGGATTAAAGGATCGCTGGATTTTTAATTGCAGATTTTAGTGCTGATGATAAATGCTGCGATTTTTTTTATCACAGATTTAAACAGATTGAATGATTTCGATGATTTACACGTGCCAAAATCTGCGTAATCGTATAAATCATTAAAAATCTGTGATTATAAAATCCAAAATTGATAATCCATATTTGCACCTTATGAATATCCACTCGCTCATCAACAATCAATTTAACGGCGCCATCTGGCGGATGGAAATTGATGAACTAAGTGATACCCTTTTTCTTGAAATCAGAAATACCGCAGAAAAACAGGTCAGTTTTGCTGCAGTAAGCCTAACAACCGGCGAAATCTATTTTGAAGACCTGATTACCCCCGAACGCTGGCTATGCGGTATCGAAGCCGCTTACGATGGCGTGCTGTTGCTTCACTATTACCAATCAGAAACCGGCCCAACACACAAAGGGCTAATGGCCGTTGACGGGCACACCGGTGAAACCTTGTGGAGCAACTTTGCGTATGCAGTCGACTATTTATCAGTTAACGGCCCTATGGTGTACGATACCCGGATTCAACCCCGCAAATTATTTTCGGCTGATATTAAAACCGGTGCAACAACCCGCATCGATAACCCGTCTGTATACCGGGAATTAACCAATCAAATTATTGCGCCACAGCTAACAAACACCGAAATTTTGCAGGAAAAAGGGATTTTTTTGGACGGACACGTAAATATGGCCCATTATCTGGAATACAATAATTTGAGAATTGTATCTTTGCACGCGTTAAAAAATGACTTGCTCACTCAATCGCTTCATATATTTGATGGAACTCATCCCGTTTATGAAGATTTATTAAATGAGAAGATACAAAAAATCCAGCCGGAGGCGTTTATAATGCACAAGGGCCGTTTAATTTATATAAAAAACAAGTCTTTACTAAAAGTTTTAACCCTTTAATCTATTGATCTGTACTCATTTATGAAACTTAATATTCTGTTGTTCACTTTTCTATTTCTCTCTGTTTCTCTATCATTATCGGCAAAGCCAGTTGCCGATTCAGTTGGCGTTAAAAACGTTGACGGAAAAAAAGTAATTGTTTTTAAGGTTAAAGAAAAAGATACTTATTACTCTATCGGTCGCCGTTATAATGTAAAGCCCGAAGTGCTGATGAAATATAATAACAGCAAAAAGGCTACACTAAGTATTGGCGCTATGGTTAAAGTGCCTACGGGCGAAACATTTAAAAAATCGGGGCACAAGGCGTCGAATACCGATGAAGGTTCGGGCGAGAAAAAGCATAAGGAAACAAAAAAAGAAAAAAAGGCAAGATTAGCGCGCGAAGCTAAGGAAGAGCGCGCAGCAAAACGGCACAGGCAGGCCGAAGAACAACCTGCGCCGATACAACAATCGCCCCAGCACGTGGAGCAGGTAGCGCAAACGCCGGTACAAGCCACTAACAACAACGGGCCGACTACCCAATATAAAATATCGGCTGGCGAAACATTGTACAGCATAGCCAAACGGTTTAATACTACCGTTGAGGATATAACCCAGTTAAATAATTTAACATCCACCAACCTTACCCCCGGCGATTTGATACTGGTAAGGGCAGGCTCGGTAGCCACTGCCACTCCGGTAGCAACAAAGGATAATGTACAGGTTAAACGCGACACTACACCGGCGGTTAGCATTGTGGTAAATCCCGTTAAGGATAGTACGGAACATCCAAAAGGCAAAACCCGTTTTGGCTTGTACGAAAAAGATGAAAAAGGCGTAGCTACCTGGATTGATGACCCAAGCCTTGATCCCAATAAAAAGCTGGTACTGCACCGTACGGCACCTATTGGAACTGTGATAAAAATTACCAATCCTATGACTAATCGTACTACCTTTGCAAAAGTGGTTGGCCGGTTTGCCGATAACGAGGAAACAAAAGACGTTTTAATTGTGATGACCAAAAACGTTGCTGATTCGTTAGGCGCGCTGGACAAACGCTTTCATGTAACTATCAGCTACGGAAGTACAAATGAATAAACCGTTTATTATAGGTATTGCCGGCGGAAGCGGCTCGGGGAAGACTTTTTTTTTGAAGTGTTTCCTGGAACATTTTTCGCCGGATGAAGTTTGTTTGGTATCGCAGGATGACTATTATATCCCTGTGGCGCATAACATGACCAAGGAGGAAAACAAACTATATAACTTCGATTTACCAGCCACTATTGATCACGATCATTTTGAGGATGATATCGAAAAGCTGACCAACTGGCAAACCATCACCAAAAAGGAATATACTTTCAATAATTCGGATGCCATCCCCAAAATGCTGGAGATAAAACCGGCGCCCATTATGCTGGTTGAGGGCCTGTTTATCCTGCACTTTAAAAAAATATCCGAATCGCTTGATTTAAAGATTTTTATAGAAGCTGATGACAGTATCGCTCTGCAGCGCCGCCTCAAACGCGACCTGCTGGAACGCGGTTACTCGCACGATGACGTAATGTACAAATGGATAAACCACGTAGTACCCGCGTACGAAGAATACCTGTTACCCTACAAAAAAGAATGCGACCAGGTGATTGTGAATAACAGCCACGTAGCTGAAGATATTATTTGTATTACCGAAGGGATATCGAAGAAGTTGAGGGAGAAGATATTGATTTGAAAATTTGATAATGTGTTAATTTGAAAATTGTAGAGAATTCCCTCATTTTCAAATCTTCAAATTAACACATTTTTAAATTAAATCGTCATTTCGGGTATATCCCCTTCAATAATCAGCTTACCGGCTGTCGCTTTTTTAATTTCTTCCACACTAACGCCAGGTGCCCGTTCCAGTAGCTTAAAACCACCCTCGGGTAAAACATCGAGCACCGCCAATTCGGTTACAATTTTTTTAACACAACTAATACCTGTTAGAGGAAGGGTGCATTGCGGTAACAGCTTCGATTCACCAGCTTTGTTCACATGCTGCATGGCAACAATAATATTTTCGGCAGATGCCACTAAATCCATCGCACCGCCCATACCCTTTACCATTTTTCCGGGAATTTTCCAGTTGGCAATATCGCCGTTTTCGGATACTTCCATCGCGCCCAATATGGTGAGGTTTACTTTTTTGGCCCGTATCATCCCAAAACTCATAGCCGAATCAAAAATAGCCGCACCGGGCAGCATGGTAATGGTTTGTTTGCCGGCGTTTATCAAATCAGGGTCCTCATCGCCTTCAAATGGGAACGGTCCCATGCCGAGTAAACCGTTTTCTGATTGCAGCACCACATCTATATTTTCAGGGATGTAGTTAGCTACCAGTGTCGGAATACCAATACCAAGGTTAACATAGTAACCATCTTTTATTTCGCGCGCAATTCGTTTAGCGATACCGTTTTTGTCTAACATTCTTTTAGCATGAATGTCATCAAGCCTTCTGCTCCAACGTCATTGCGAGGAACGAAGCAATCTCTGAACAGGCTATTTAAATATGCATGTCGTTTATGCATAGTTCAGAGATTGCTTCGTTCCTCGCAATGACGCGGCAGTGTTAGCTCAACAACATGGTTTTATCTTTTAGTAACAGTCCTGTTCTCAATTCTCTTTTCATAATTCTCACCCTGGAAAATCCTGTGCACATAAATTCCGGGTACATGGATAAAATTGGGGTCCAGTTCACCGGGTTGCACCAATTCTTCCACCTCAGCAATAGTAACCTTGCCGGCCATCGCCATTACAGCATTAAAATTTCGTGCAGTGGCGTTAAATATTAAGTTGCCCATGGTATCACCTTTCCAGGCTTTTACTATGGCAAAATCGGCATCAAATGCCATTTCCATCAGGTAATCCTTGCCGTTAAAATTCCGCACTTCTTTGCCTATGGCCACTTCGGTGCCAATGCCTGCGGGAGTAAAAATTGCCGGCATACCATAGCCAGCTGCCATACAGCGGGTAGCTAATGTTCCTTGCGGGATGAGTTCCACCTCCAGTTCGCCGCTTAGCAGTTGACGCTCAAACTCCACGTTTTCGCCAACATAGGATGAAATCATTTTTTTAACCTGGCGCTGGTTTAACATCAGGCCAATGCCAAAATCATCTAAACCGGCGTTGTTTGATATACAGGTGAGTTCTTTTACACCCTTTTTTACTAACGCAGCTATACATTTCTCGGGCAGCCCGCACATACCGAACCCGCCGATCATCAGGGTCATGCCGTCGGCAATGTCATGAATAGCCTCGTCAGCGTCCTTAACTACTTTGTTCATGTTGAATAATTGGTTGGTGGTAAAATTAACTTTTTTTGTCCATAGACCACGGACAATAGTCCATAGATTTTTAGCTCAATCAGAAACTGCTATGGTCCATGGACCATGGTCTATGGACTCAATTAATTAAAACAATTTCCCATGCCTAAACATTTACTCAAGTACACCAATAAGCAAACTCATGGAATTTAACAACGAAGCGTATTTGGATGAGATGAATCTCCGCTCAAAACAAGAAGAAGATAAGCCAAAAGTATGGCAGGTTGAGGATGACAGCAACTTAACGGAAGATGACCTGCAAACACCGTTAATTTTCGATGCTGACGATAAAAAACCAGTAAGGGAAGGCCAGCCGATGGGTGGCGAAAATTTTGGTCAGAATAATATTACGCCTGCAAGAAATGATGGAAACAATCCACAACAAAATGCAGGCATCACCAATCCGTATTTCAACCGTGCGGAGCCCATGGAGGAGCATCCCGAAAATAGCAATTTTACGGCTAAAGAACAGGACGGGCAACCCGACTACAGCAAGGCTCAACCACAAAGCTCCGCTACAAGCGACCAGCCCAAGCCCGAAAAGGTGGAGCGCGGCAATGGCGAAAACGACCGCCCGCATCCGCAACAGGATTACACTGAGGGCACCGCTGATAATGAAGAAGTTAATATTCCCGGCCCCAACGAAGTACCCGACCAGCAAAAGGTTGGCGAAGAAAATGACGCGACCGATGAGCGGGATCATATTGAAACATAGCGATTAGAGGTAAGAGATTGGAGATTAATTGGTTTTTCCTTTTTTCCTAACCTCCAATCTCTCACCTCTAATCCCCCCCTACCACTTCACATTCTGATCGATAAAGGCGATCAAATCATCGGCCATGGCCTGTTGTTCTTTAATATTAGGATGGCCGGGCGTATTTTTATAAGCAAAAAAGTGGGTAAAAATCATTTTATCGCCTATTTGGGCAACTGCTTTTTCGATATATCCGGGCCAGGGCGAGCCGGGTTTTACAGCATCCATATTGCCCAGAGCGCAAATGATTTGGGCTTTTGGATAGGTATTTCTGATGGTTTTTACAAAAATACGATAGGCCTTGATAATCTGATCGTCGGTTGGTGGTTTGATGCCAAAGCGGTACTTAAACTGGGGATGATCGGGTGATTTTATCAGCCATGAATCGTTTTGGAACAGGTTAATGACTACTACATCAGGCGTAAATTTTTTAAAGTCCCACACGCTTTCGGCGTCCGTTGGGTCGAGCCGGTTGTACATTTCGGGCATTATGGCGATGAACGTACTCACCATTAACCCCGTGCCGCCTTGCGATGTATTGTACAATTCCGCGTCATAATGCCGGGCGGTAAGTGCAGCATAGCTCAAATAACTGTTGGCATATTTACTGTCTGCACGGTCTTTTCCGGATGAATCTTCAATGGCGACGCCACAGGTTATTGAATTACCGAAGAATTCTATTTTCCTTTTTTTTGCAGCAGGACCAGGTAACACGCGCGCCTCTCTATTTAAAGCAAATTGATAAAAAAGCGTTTTGCCTTTCATCCATTCGGTGCGCTTAAATAGTTCGACGGTGTGGTTGTCATCAGTAAGACCGCCAGCCAATAAATACTCTTTTTTAACACTATCGGGATGGAGAACCTGCACCAATTTATCATCCACTATCACATTGTAATAGTTATCACCGTGTTCATCCTGTAAAGTAATCCTTGCGCTGGTGCCTTTAAAGTTAATTTTTATGGAGGTAGACGGCCACGAAAGTTCCGAAGCCTCATCATGCATTACAACGCGACCCGTATAGCGAATATGCGGGTCGTTAAATTTCATGATGATATTTTGTGCGTAGCCAACTGTGCTTATCGCGATAAGCAGCACCATTAAAAAATATTTACAGCGCATGTGTATAGGTTTTGGAACTAAATATACACAATAAATGACATTACCATTTAATTTTCTGCGCTATAAAGGCTTCCAGGTCGTTGGCCATGTCTTGTTGTTCTTTTAAGCTTGGATGGCCGGGCGTGTTTTTATAGGGTATAAAGTGAGTATAGATGTTATTGTCACTCAAAGCAGCAACTGCCTTGTCAATATATCCCGGCCATGGTGAGCCTTGTTGTGTGGCGTCCATACTGCCTAATATACAGATGATCGACGCTTTTGGGTATTTGCCACGAACTGATTTCACAAAACTACGGTAAGCATTAATAATAAAATCATCATTTGGAGGCGTGGTGCCAAACTTTGCTTTAAACTGATCATTATCTGGCTTTTTTACTATCCAGCTATCATTTTGAAACAGGTTAATCACCACCACATCCGGCGTATATTTTGAGAAATCCCATTTGCGGTTAGGGTCTGTGGCATCCAGCCTGTCATACATTTCAGACATCACCAAAGGGAACCAACTTACGGTTATTCCGATGCCGCTTTTTGATGTATTGTGAAATTCGGCATTGAAATGACGTGCGGTTAGCGCAGCATAGCTATTATAGCCATCCTCGTAAGTGCTGGTGCCCCGGTCCTTGCCTTCAGTATCCAAAGCTGCATAGCCGCAGCTGATAGAGTTGCCGAAAAATTCAATTTTACGTTTGTGGGCGGGTGTAGCTGGCAGCACTTCTCCGCCTTTTTCAATTTCAAAATTGTACAGCCATAATTTGCCCATGGCCCATTCAGTGCGTTTAAATAGTTCGAGGGTGTGATTGCCTGATGGTAAATTATCAATAAGTGTACCGAGCTTTAAGTTTTTAGTTTCATGAATCGGACTCATCATTTTTCCGTCCAAAATCACGTCCAAATAGTTATCTGCCCGCTCATCGCGTAGCGTAAATTTTATACCCGTGCCTCTAAAATTTATTTTGGCAGAATTTCCCGACCAGGATAACACAGCAGCGCTATCAGTCACATCCACACGGCCCATGTAATGGATATGCGGGTCGTTAGCCTTTACAATGATTTGGGCGGTAGCTCCAAAGCTAATTACCGCGAATAAAAAGACTACAAAATATTTGAAATTCATACAGTTTATTTTTCGTCAATGTAAGTGCAATCAATTAACATGCATGATTTATAACATAGTTCAGAGATTGCTTCGTACCTACCCATGACGTTGTTTGTTATTGGGTTTATGAATCAGTTAAATTAGCTCTATAAATATTCACAACCGGAAAATCCTAAAATCCGCTCAATCCCGGTTCTATTTTAAATATACATAAGTTATCCCATCCCCACCCCTGTCCAGGTGTTCATCTTCCATCCTATCCACCTGTTCGTATTTTTTAAGGTATTGGCGTATCATTTTACGCAATATGCCATCCCCTTTGCCGTGGATAATTTTCAGGTTACCAAAGCCCATCATCAGCGCACGGTCAAACAAACGTTCAATATTTCCTAATGCATCCTCTGTCCGCATGCCGCGCACATCAATTTCGGGGCTAAAGCTGGCTACGTCGCTGGTATGGTTGCTGTTAAAGCTTTTCCGGATCTCTTTAGGTACCGATGATTTGGATACTTTTACCACCCGTTTCTTTTTGGCAACGGTACGCAAATCGCCAATAGCAATTACTACGCTGTCTTTTAATATTTCCATTACCTGGCCAGTGGTTTCGCTGTCGGTTAGTTTTACCCAGTCGCCAGGTTTTAGCTCGTCTTCAACGGCAACAGGTTTTGGCGTTTCGGGTTTAACGGTGTTTTTTTGGACGGCTATATTCAGCTTCTCGCGCAAATCGCGGGTTTTCTCCTTATCGGCATTGCTGCTTTTAATTTCGGATATGGTATTTTCTACCAGCCTGTTAGCATCAAGGATAATGTTTTTTGCCTGGTCCTTCGCTTCTTTTATCAGCGTCTTTTTATTTTCTTCCAGGTAACTTTTCAGCTTTTCGTTTTCCGCTAATAATTCGTCAACCCGTCTCTGCTGCTTATCCAGCTTTAATTTGGTGTCAAAAATTTCTTTTTTCTCGCGTTCCAGGTCAACCAGCAAAGTATCTACCTTTTTTTGCCCGGCGCTTATTTTGTTTTTAGCCAGGTTAAGCACATTTTGGGGCATCCCTATTTTCTGCGCGATCTCAAAGGCATAGGAGCTGCCGGGTTTACCCACTTCCAGCATGTACAGCGGGCGCATCTCCACGTTGTTAAACAACATGGATGCATTTTCGATGCCTTCGGTATGGCTGGCAAAAATCTTCAAATTTGAATAGTGAGTGGTTACCATACCGCGCACCTTCTTATGGTTTAATGATTCCAGCACGGCTTCGGCAATAGGTCCGCCAAACTGTGGATCAGTACCGGTGCCAAATTCATCAATCAGCACCAGCGTTTTGCCATTGGCCTGCTCCACAAACTCTTTCATTTTTGAAAGGTGAGCACTATAGGTACTCAAATCACTTTCAATCGACTGATCATCACCAATATCTACAAACATTTGTTTAAAAACACCAACCACGCTGCTTTCGGCTGCCGAAATCAGCAAACCAGCTTGCACCATCATTTGCAGCAGTCCAACGGTTTTCATACAGACCGATTTACCGCCGGCATTGGGCCCACTAACCACGATGATCCGGGTACCTTCGTCAATACTAACGTTCAACGGCACCACCATCTTTTGCTCTTTTTTAAAATTCAACAGCAACAGCGGGTGACGGGCATTGGTTAGCTTCATCTTCGCCTCGTTGACTACGATCGGCATTTCGCCTTCAATATCAATAGCGAACAATGCTTTGGCACGAACAAAATCGAGCTTGGTTAACAGGCTGTGGTAAGATAGCAGTAAGGGCGCATAAGGCCTTAAATCAGTCGTCAATGCAGTTAAAATTTTCACTATCTCGCGGCGGCGGTCAAATTCCAGGTCACGAATTTTATTATTCAGCGTAAAAACTTCTTCCGGCTCCATGTACACGGTTTGCCCCGATGCTGATTCGTCATGTATAAAACCTTTCAGTTTACGCTTGTTTTCGGCCAGTAAAGGAATACACAAACGGCCGTCGCGAACGGTTAACGATCCATCAGCCGTCCAGCCGTTGCTGCTGGCATTTTTAAATATCTGATCTATTTTTTTACGGGCCTCCTGTTCGGCTTTTGCTATGCCTGATGTTATATCCAATAAATCGCGCGAAGCATTGGGCCTGATCTTACCTTTTTGATCAATCACCATGTCAATCTTTTTCAGGATGGCTTTTTCAATCGGCAGGTGTTCAAATAAAGCTTCCAGGTTGGGGTATAAGCCTTCGCGCTCGTTAAAATAAGCAATCACGGCAAACACTGTGGTTAACGATGCCTGTACCTGGTAAAATTCCTCTTCGCTTAAAAAAGCACCTTCAATCTTGGCTTTGTTAGCAAGCGATTTAATATCAAAAAAATGATGAATCGGTAGAACCGCGTCATTCAACAGGATATTTTTAAATTCGTTGGCCTGGTGCAGAAATTTGCTGATCTGCTCGTAATTATTCATTACCTGAATTTTGTCGACCATTTGCTGGCCCATTTCACTCAGGCAATGCGCCTTTATCAGTTCTTTTATTGTGGTAAAACCCAGTTTATCAACACTATTTTTGGGGAGCAACATTCTTATATGGATTTGTACGCTGGGGTTTAAATTTTTGTGGATTTTGCTGCATTACTTTTTGGATAGAATCGTTTATCCTTTTATTTTTCACGGTGTTAATGGCGTCAACTCTTTTGTTTTCAGCAGCCTGCAACTTATTCAATGAATCGCTTTTTTGTTTAAGATTTGCCAATACCTGATCGTAAATTGGTAGTAGTTGCGTTGGTTTACTTGCATAATATTTCAGGCTGTTTATGAACTGCGAAGAATCGGTGCCATGTTTCTTAAACAGCGCTACGTAACGACCGGTGCCATATTTATATAAAGTATCGGGGTTTTGTATCATAGAATACATGTGGCCATCAACAATATGAACATCGGTTAATAAAGCGGTCATTCTTTGCGGATTAAGGATATCACCAGACGGTCTATTGCCATTACATGCGAATAAACAAACTGATACTGAAAAAAACAAAGCGATATATTTTTGCATTCTGTAATTTAGCGGCTTAATAATTAAGCAAATTTACGGATAAATGAGCATAGCAGATAACATCAAAAGCTTAAAAAAAGAAACCATCCCTTTAAAAGTAACATTGATAGCGGTATCAAAGACCAAACCTGCTGAACAAGTGTTGGAAGCTTATACTGCAGGACAACGTTTATTTGGCGAAAATATGGTGCAGGAACTGGTAGAAAAACAGGAACAATTACCAAAAGACATTCAATGGCACCTGATTGGCCACCTGCAAAGCAATAAAGTAAAATATATTGCACCTTTTATCAGCATGATACAATCTGTTGATAGCCTCAAGCTTTTGCAGGAAATAAACAAACATGCTGAAAAAAACAGCCGCATAATTGATTGCCTGTTGCAAGTTTATATTGCTGATGAGGACACAAAATTTGGCCTGGCCTTTGATGAAGTGATTGAATTATTACGAAGCGAAGAGTTTTCGGAATTAAAACATGTGCGCATCAGAGGACTGATGGGCATTGCCACTAATACCGACAATGAAAAACAAATAAAAGACGAGTATTATGAGTTGAAAACATTTTTCGACGGCATAAAACAAAGCTTTTTTAGGAAAGATGAAGCATTTAGCGTACTGTCGATGGGGATGTCGGCCGATTATAAGATCGCCATTGAGCAGGGAAGTAATATGGTAAGGCTGGGAAGTACCATATTTGGACAACGGGTGGTGAAGCACTGGAAAAATAATTGATACCGTCTGAACCACCAATGAACTAATGAACAACTGAACTAATGAACATAAAAGTAAGAATAGCTAAAAAAGAAGATTGCCCGCGCCTGTTGGAACTAATTAATGAACTGGCCTTATTTGAAAAAGCGCCGGAAGAGGTTACCGTAACTTTACAGGAATTTGAAGACGCTGGTTTTGGCGAAAAACCGGTATGGAAGGCATTTGTTGCCGAAACTGATGGCTCGATTGTGGGCTTTGCCTTATACTATATCCGCTATTCTACCTGGAAAGGCTGCCGGATGTACCTGGAAGATTTGATTGTTACCGAGGAGATGCGAGGCAAAGGTGTTGGTAAATTGTTGTTCGACAGGTTGATTGCTGAAGCCTGCGAGTTGGGCTTTAGCGGCATGGTTTGGCAGGTGCTGGATTGGAACGAACCAGCTATAAATTTTTATAAAAAGTATGAGGCGGCCATTGATGCCGGCTGGTTAAATGCATCATTATCAAAACAACAGCTTTTAAACACTATATTATGAAGTTAAGATATTTGGCTATTTTTTTTATTGTCATTGCATTAAGCTCCTGTAAATGGGGCGTACCAACAAAGCAAACCGCTAATGTTTTCACCGATACGCTTAACTTTAGCTATAAAACGGTAAAACAAAAGGCTGCCGACTGCAACGCTAAAACTGATAACGGCTGTAATATCGTTAAGTTTACTTATCCTGTTTTTAAAGGGCAGCAAAACCTTAACGATTCTGTGTTTTACAGGCTGGGTGCTATGTTTCAGTTTATGGCCAAAGGCGATACGGATTTTAAACGCGGAGCAAGAACGTTTTTTATGCTTAATCCGGCGCCTTCTTCAAATGATTTGCAAAAGCCTCCTTTTTACCCGTTGAACGAGTATGCCAAGGTGGTTCGGCAGGATTCGAGTTTGACTACCATTGAAACCGGCGGATACTTAATCAAATTGAACAATCCGAAATCCAATGTGAGTTTTATTAACTGGGATACCCGTGCTAATAAAAAAATTGAGTTGAATGACCTGTTTAATCCCGGTTACGAAGATTCGTTAAAAAAAATAGCTGAACATATTTTCAGAAAGGATGAAAAGTTGAGCGATACGGCTTCGCTGGTTAAAGATTATCTGTTTAAGGATGGAAAATTCGCACTGAACGGCAATTATTTAATTACCCCTTATGGTTTGCGCTTTTTATATAACGAAGGCGAAATAAAGCCGCGTAACGCCGGATTTACAATATTATTTATTGGATACCCCAAAATTAGAACTTTATTAAAATCGCACACAGTTTTGGCGCGGTATTTATAGCGTAAAACTTGCACTGGCAGGTGCAACATATTGGTAGAAAAAAGGATAATGAAAACACAACTTATTGCCGCTTTATTTGTGCTGTTAGGTTTAAGCTCATGCCATTTGGCTGCGCCTAAAAAACTAGAACTCCCTGTGGCTAAAGTTAAGGATACACTCCTTTACACCTATAATACATTGAAACAGCGCGCACCTGATTGCGGCAATAAACCCGACACCGAATGTACCGTAGCCCAAATAGAATACCCCGTTTTTTCCGGACAAAAAACATTAAATGATACGGTGCGAAAAAAGCTGTTAAACGTATTTTTTTCGGTCGAAAATGGTGACACCAGCTTAAACAAAACCTTGCTGGGCTTTATAAAATCGTACGATAGCAGCAAAAATTCAACAGAGCCGGATATGTTTTATACGCTTGATTTGTATGCCTACGTTTTGAACCAGGATTCAAGCCTCGCAACGTTGGCTCTGGGAGGATATCAATTTTCCGGAGGCGCACATGGTTCAACCCAACGCCTGTTTATCAATTGGGATACCAAAGCTAAACGGGAGATTAATTTAAGAGATATACTGATAGCTGGTTATAAATATCAATTGACTAAAGTTGCCGAACACTTGTTTCGCAGACAGGAGAAATTGAGTGATACGGTTTCGCTGGCTGATAGTTATTTTTTTGAAAATGGTAAATTCAGGTTAAACCATAATTTTTCTATAACGCCAACGGGACTTAACTTTCTGTATAATGAATATGAAATTAAACCCTATTCTGAAGGGATGACAGAGTTGCTTATCCCCTATTCGAGTATCAAATCATTATTAAAGACTCATACTGTTGTTGATCAATACATTAAATAGTTTTATTTAACGTTATGCATAACCTGAAAATCAATTTGATGATGTTGGCCACGACTATCCTCGCGGGTTGTGCGCCTAATAAAACAAAGCAGGATAAAACGCTTGCAAGTGCTCAAATAAAAAACGTGGTATCCGCAAATAAAACCGCAGCTATAGTTGTAAAAAAGGATACACTTGCTTTTACCTACAAATATCTACGGGCCGATGAGAAAAATTGCCCTAATAAAAATGATTGTAGTTATGTGGAGTTATCATATCCTGTTTTTAAAAGTGCATCACGATTAAATAAAACCATCGCAAAAAGTGTTCTGAGCTTTCTAAATGATGAAAACGGGAGCATTAGAAATGTAGACAAAATATTTAAGGGCTTTTCCGACGATTTTTTTGGCGATCCCGATAGCACCGATTCACAACGTATGGCAGCCTCGACACTTGGTCTGCAAATTGATACTATGGTTCAGGACTCCAGCCTGGCCATTATTCAATTGGCAGATGAAATGTCGGGTGGAGCCCACCCCAACGAAAATGTCAACTATATCAATTGGAATACAAAGGCAGACCTGCAAATTCGCCTCGACGATATTTTAAAGTCCGGCTACAAAACGCGGCTTACTGAAATTGCTGAAACGATATTTCGGAAAGACGAGCATTTGGGCAAATCCGATGCGCTCGACGGCTATTTTTTTAAAGATGGCATTTTTACCCTGAATGATAATTTTCAAATTACACCTTCGGGGTTGAGTTATTATTATAATAATTACGAAATTAAGCCCTATTCAGAAGGCCCTACAGTTTTATTAATTCCTTATACAAAAATCAAATCACTGCTAAAACCCAATACTGTTTTGGCCCAATATCTAAAATAAATGCTTGTTTTTAAATTCGGAGGGGCATCTGTAAAAGATGCCAACGGCATAGTTAACCTGGCCAATGTGGTTAAACAATTCGAGGGTAATCAAATACTGGTGGTGGTTTCGGCAATGGGCAAAACTACCAACGCGCTCGAGAAGCTTACTAAAGCCTATTTTAATCGGGAAGACGACCTGGACGTTATCTATAATGATGTCAAAAAATACCATTATGCCATTATGGAGCAGCTTTTTGATGCTACCGACTCCGTGTTTGATGAAGTTGCCAACACCTTTGTAGAAATTGACTGGCAAATTGAAGATGAGCCGCACGATGATTACGATTTTATATACGATCAGTTGGTATCAATCGGCGAGCTGGTATCCACGCGCATAGTTAACGCTTATTTAAATAAAGCCGGCGTTAAAAGCCAATGGCTTGATGTACGGGGATACATCCATACGGATAATACCTACCGCGAGGGCAAAGTGCAATGGGATAAATCCCGCGAAAGCATTAATAAAGATATCCCGGCGCTATTGCAAAAGGGATTGGTGGTTACACAGGGTTTTCTGGGGGGTACATCCGAAAACTTTACCACTACGCTGGGGCGCGAAGGGTCAGACTATACGGCTTCTATCCTGGCATCCTGTCTTGGGGCCGAATCGGTTACCACCTGGAAGGATGTCCCGGGCATATTAAATGCCGACCCAAAGTTTTTTGATGACACCGTTAAATTTGATGAACTTACCTATACCGAAGCCATAGAGATGACGTTTTATGGCGCCAGCGTAATTCATCCAAAAACCATAAAACCGCTGCAAAATGCCAAAATACCGCTACTGGTAAAATCATTTACCGATCCGGCAGCCGAGGGTACTGTTATAAAAGAATACGCCGTAAACCGCTTTGTAAAGCCGGTTATTATTGTTAAACAAAACCAGGTGCTGCTTTCCATCTCTGCCAAAGACTATTCTTTTATATCCGAGATTCATTTGAGCGATATTTTCGGGTTATTCGCTCAAAACCAGGTAAAGGTAAATATGATGCAGACATCAGCGCTAAGCTTTACTGTTTGTTTTGATTTGATAGAGGAACGATTTAAAAAACTGCTTACCGGATTAAACAACGACTTTAAGGTTAAATACAACCAGGGCCTTGATCTTATCACCATCAGGCACTATACCGAACCATCATTGCTGGCTATAAAAGAAAATAAAACCATACTGCTGGAGCAGGTTAGCCGCAACACCCTGCAAATGGTGGTTAAGTAAAAATGTTGTTCAAAATCTGTGAAAAAATGTTAAACCTGTTGCCTCTTTATCGTATTTAAATCAGAATCGGCTATATTAGCCATCCCGTGTGGGTTATCTTATTTTCATGAAGTTTTTAAAATTACTATTAGCGCAATCATTATTTTTTATACTGCTCTACTCCGCCGCCAATGCACAGGATGCTACGGCTGTTTTAAATAAGATGATAGCCAATTCGGCCACGTTATATAACGGCTACCCTATCGAGAAAGTTTATCTGCACCTGGATAAGCCATACTATGCACTTGGCGATACTATTTGGTTTAAGGCCTACTTAACGGTTGACAATCACATGCCGTCCACATTAAGTAAAATTATTTATGTTGATGTACTTGGCCCGCGCGACACATTGATGCAATCGTTAAAATTACAGACAAAAAATGGTATTGCCTGGTCATTTATTCCACTTTCACAATACACTTATAAAAAGGGGAATTACCGCATAGTAGCTTATACCAACTGGATGAATAACTCGGATCTGGGTTATTTTTTTAATAAAACAGTTACTATTGGCGATGCGATAAACAACAACCTTTCTACCAATATTTCGTTGCTTAGTACAGTTGTCAGCAAATCAACCAAAATATCAGCTAATATTTTTTACAGGGATGACAAAGGCAACCCCTACAGCGAAAAAAGAGTAAACTGGTCAGTACAAAAAGAGGACGAAACAATTGCCAAAGGCAAGGGCGTTACCGACAAAAACGGATTTATCAGCATAAGTTTTGTCAACATAAAAAAAACCAGCCTCGATTCGGCTAATATCATCACCGCTATCGATAATGGGAACCATAAAGATTTGGGCAGTGTATTTTCGTTAAAGCCAGTTGCAGGCCCCGACGATGTACAATTTTTCCCGGAAGGCGGCGGACTATTCGAAGGGGTTCAAACCAAAGTGGCCTTTAAAGCAATAAGGCCGAATGGATTGGGTGTTGAAGTAAAAGGTACTATAGTTGATAACAATAATGCGGTGGTAGCAGAATTTACCTCTCAGCATTTAGGGATGGGTGTATTTGAATTTACGCCCGAAGCCGGTAAAACATATACCACAAAAATTACCTGTGCTGATGGAACAGTGATCAGTCCGGATTTGCCGAAAGTACAAACCGGCGGTATTAATTTAAGTCTGGATAATAGTAACCCCGCCGTTTTGGGTTTAAAATTAATGGCCGACGCTTCGTTTTTACAGGAATATAAGGGTAAAACGTTTTTCATACTGGCAAAAGCGAATGGCGGTATTTGCTTTGCCGCAAAAACAGTGTTAACCGACCTGGTTTACGCCGCCAGCATCCCCAAAAACAAGTTCCCCACAGGCGTTTTACAGGTTACTCTTTTTACATCCGATGGCGACCCGGTTACGGAACGCATAGCTTTTATACAGCATAACGACCAGCTAAACTTAGCCCTCAGTAGTGACAAACCTTCGTATACTACCAGGCAAAAAGTCAAATTAAATATCACGGCAAAAAACAAAGATCAGCAGCCTGATGAAGGAAATTTTTCAATTACGGTGATTGATGACGCAAAAGTTCCGTATGATGAGAATGCGGAAACGACTATTCTTACCAATTTACTGTTAACATCGGATATTAAAGGCTATATAGAAAAGCCGAATTATTATTTTAATCATCCTAACGAAAAAACAGCAGCCGATTTGGACGTTTTGCTGCAAACGCAGGGGTATCGCCGTTACTCGTATGATGGGGTTTTAGATGCCAAATATCCGCCAATAAACTTTCCGGCAGAACAGGGTATTGATATTACCGGCACACTCAGAGCATCAAACGGACTGGCTATTTTTAAGGGTAATGTAACTTTGTCAATCCCCGATAAAAATTATTATGCCAACTCGGTTACGGATGCCGACGGCAAATTTAAGTTTACTAACCTGGTGTTTACAGATTCGACCAAGGTTAAATTAAGTGCGCGGAATAATTTGCATGGCAGCGATTTGGTGCTTACTCTTGATGGTGATCATGCGCAGAGTATCCCCATCAGTTACAGTAAACCAGATGAAATTGTAAACATCGACAGTGTACTTAATCCGTACTTGAAAAACAGTAAGATACAGTTTAACAATACGCATACGCTAAAAGAGGTAGTAATTAAGGATACCAAAATTGTGAAAACCGTTAGCCATAAGGATTACCCCAGTTTATCGAGCCTGAGTAGCGAGCCTGATCATTTAATTGCTGGTAGCCAGTTAAATGGTTGTAACTCCGTTTTAGAATGTTTAAAGACATTGGCAGTCGGTATGACGTTTGATGATCAAAACTTTTATGTGCAACGCGACTTTAACGCCGGAAAGCGGGTACCCGCACAGGTTTTTGTAAAAGGGATGCCCGTAGACGCTAATTACCTTATATCATTAAATGCTAATGATATTGAATCGGTTGAAGTATTTTTAAAAGACGAGCTGGGCTTGGTAAACAGTGCAAACAACACCAATGGCGCGTTGGTTATTAACATGAGGAAAGTTGAAACTCAAAAAATAAGCCTGGCCGATTTGAGAGCAATGCTACCGCAAAGAAATGAGTTAACACTTATGCCAAAGGGATATAATGCCGTACGGTCGTTCTATTTGCCACGTTACGACGTACCTAAGGCTATGCAATCAACTGCAGTTGATACCCGGAGTACCATTTACTGGAACCCCAATATAAACACCGACAAAACAACCGGTGCCGCATCTGTTGAATTTTTCAACGCCGATGGTACGGGAACGTACCGTGCTATAATTGAAGGCATAGATAAAGACGGAAATATTGGCCGGCAATTATTTAGGTACGAGGTGAAGTAGCGGAATGTTGGAAGGTTGAAATGTTGGAAAGTTGTAATGTTAGTTATAACGCCGTTTTAACTTTACAACATTTCAACATTAAAACATTACAATTTTTTTTAAAAAAAATGAGCAAACTAACCCCATTTCACGTAGCTGTGCCGGTTTACGACCTGGAAGAATCAAGAAAATTTTACCGCGAAGTATTGGGTTGCGGTGAGGGACGAAGTTCGGATCAATGGACAGATTTTGACTTGTATGGTCATCAGTTTGTTATTCATTTAAAACCGCGGCCAGCTGAGCAGCCGGCGCATCATTTTAACCCGGTTGACGGGCATGATGTGCCTGTGCCCCACTACGGTGTAGTTTTGGAGTGGGATGCCTGGCACGATTTAGAAAAAAGACTAAAAAGTCACGGCATAAAATTTGTAATTGAACCTTATATTCGTTTTAAAGGTTTGCCGGGCGAACAGGCTACGCTGTTCTTCCTTGATCCATCGGGCAATGCGCTCGAATTTAAAGCGTTTAAAGATATTGGGCAGTTATTTGCAACATAAGCAACCAAATTGGGTTATGTAAGGTATATAACTTTGGCCGGCAGTTCGATTTTTTTTACCACAGAGGGTACAGAGATTTCACAAAGGACACAAAGAAAAAAATATTGAATCCTGAAAATGGAAACCTTTGTGTTTTTCACTTTGTGTCCTTTGTGGTAAATTAAAACAAAACGTGGCGACTATGTTTTTACCAATTTTGTGGTAAATTCAAACAAATACAGTTATGGACGTAAACGAGGTTGAACGGCTGATAAAAATAAGCAAAGAGCACCCGCTTATGCCGGAAACTTATATTCCATGGCATTTGGAGCCGGCCAATGATGATGTTTTTCTGCCGGAAATACTCACCTCTTTACAGGGTCTGCCCATTTATGATACACTATCAACCAATCAAAAACTGGAACTTGGCCGCCACGAACTGGTGCAGGTAATTGCCTCATACGGCTGGGGCGAATGCTTATTTTGCCTGTTTATGACCCGGCACATCTTAACACTGCCGCTGGATGATGTGGAACATCGGTTTTTACTGCGCGAACTGATTGAGGAATTCAGGCACCAGGAAATGTTTGGGCAAGCTATCCGCAAACTGGGTGGCAAACCGATACAACAGTCGGGATTGCACAAGTTTTTCGGCCTGTTCAGCAATAAATACCTGGCGGCCGATTATTTATTTATGGGAAGTATTTCCATTGAATTGGTAACCGATGTATACGGAAACTATGCCCGGCGGTCGCCCAACATTTACCCGGTATTAAAAAAAATGTTCGATCTGCATAATATCGAAGAAGCGCGGCATATCATTTTCACCAAAAGCTTATTAAAAACCTATACCGATAAAGCCGGATATATTAAAAGGACGCTGTACAGCTATGTTATTCTATTCAATATTTTGTTTGTTCGTACCATGTATGTAAAAAAAGAAATATATGAACGCATCGGACTGGAAAATCCCGAAAAGGTATTCAAACTGGCTTCAAAAAACTTTAAACAAAAATTTTCCGAAAAATGCCTTGCCGACACCATGAAGTTTGTTAACGAATGGAAGGGCTTTAATCTGCTAACCCGTTGGGCCTGGAGGTGGCTGCTGGGAGTGGAAGTGTAAGGAGATTCATGGATCATAGTTCATGGTTCATAGTAGAAAGGTATCGGCTTAATAATGGAGCTTGGGCGCTCCTCTCTATAATTTGCCTGTGCAGCTACCATGAACTATAATCCATGAACTATGAACCCTCAAGCTGGCAGCCCAATTGAATTCGCAGTATTTACTTCGTAATACGTCTCTTTACTGGTACTGCCCACTTTACTGCGCAGGTAGCTATCCAGCGTAGCAATGTCGGCGGCTTCCCACAGGCAGGTTGCCTCGGTCATGTCTGTATTAGGAAGGGCCTGCAATACACGTTGCACGTTGGCCTCGGGCAGGTTTGGCAAATTGTCTTGTGCTGATTTCCAAAAGGTTGCAGGGTCGTTGATCTTGTGGTTTACTAAAATGATCATATCGAAATGTTTTAATTGTTTTTTTGAAATGTATCCGGGCAATTGGCTAACCCGTATAATATATGTCAAAAATATAAGTGAAACACCGTGTTTTATATACCACTTTCAGGGTATTTATTTGGAGAAAAGAAGCAAGAAGTTAAGAGTCAAGATAAATCTCCGTTACCAACCTACTACTTGTTTCTTGATTCTAAATTTCATGTTTCTTTATTTATAAAAGATGATTGTCAAAGGCATATTTAAGCAAACCCACCATATTTTTATGATTGGTTTTACGGAGCATATTTTTGCGGTGGGTCTCCACAGTGCGTTCACTAATAAACAAGCTGTCGGCAATTTTTGCATTGCTGTATTCCATGGCAACAAGCTTCAGGATTTCCAGTTCGCGGCCCGTTAGCGCTGGTGCAACGGGATCATATTGCCTGCTTTTTTCGGCTTTTATAAATGCAGCTACCTTGTCGGTTACGCCTGCCGAAAACCAGGTGCCCCCGTCCGCCACAGCGCGGATCGCCTTCAGCAATTCATCGTTATTTGTGTTTTTAAACAGGTAGCCCGATGCGCCGGCTTTTATTAACTGCATGATATGGGTTATATCATCAAACATCGAAAGCGCTATTACCTTAATCTCTGGAAATTCTTTCTTAATTTTCAGCGTAAGTTCATGGCCGTTTAAACCGGGCATATTGATGTCAACAAGGGCAATACACGGCATCGTATTTTTGATGTCTGCATACATCGCCAGGCCATTAGTGTAAATACCGGCTACGCATATATCTTCCTGCAATTCAAGAATTGAGCTTAACCCATCAAGCAGTATTTGATGATCGTCTGCTAAAATAATTTTTATCTTACCCATTATAGCTCGCGGTTAGCAACGGTAATTCTATAATGTAAGTAACGCCATTGCCGGGCATGGTATCAACCAATAAGCTGCCGCCAATGTACGCTACACGTGATGCTATATTTTGCAAGCCAATTCCGCTACCGGCCTGTAATTTTTCCTTATCGAAACCAATGCCGTCATCGTAAATCATCAAGGTAAGGCCGGTATCGTGGTTCACCAGCTCAATATGTACTGATGTGGCGCGGGCGTGGCGAAAGATATTGGTTATTATTTCCTGCATACTCCGATATAACATTAACGTTGTTGTTTTATCCAGTTCCAACTCGTCTGTGTTTACCCAACTGGTACTTATAACCAGCGTCTCTTTGTAATTTACACGGTCAATAAATTCCTCCACAGCTTGTTTTAAGGTTTTATTAAGCATAGAAGGCGGCATCATATTGTGCGAAATATCGCGCACCTCTTTTATCGATTCATCTAACATTTTCAGGGTTATATCATCCTGCCCGCCGCCATCACTCAATTCCAACGACTCTACCTGGCGCCGGGCCGCACACAATAGCTGGCCCACCCCGTCGTGCAGTTCGCGCGCCAGTCGTTGCCGTTCGTTCTCCTCGGCATCCATAATGCCCTGCTGCCGCAATTGGTGTTCAGCTAACATCGCCTCCTTAAATTGCGCCTGCTGTTTCAGCTTGGACTTGTTATATAATAGGTAAAACAATATAATGGTAAGCACAGTGATGGCCAGCAACGCATAAATACCAATGCGGTTGCGACTCAACTTTATCAGTTGCGCATTGTTTTGTTCTTTCAACAACTTATTTTGCTGTTCCTTTTTATTGGTTTCGTACCGGGTTTCAAGTTCAGATATTGCCTTTAACTCTTTTTCGTCTCTGAATTTTTCGTTTAACGCGGCGTACTTGTTTTTTGCTTCATAAGCCTCGCGAAATCTGCCTTGTTGCTGATAGGTTTGCGCCAGCATATTATAGCCATATATTTCCAGGTCGAGAAATTTTAATGCGTGCGCCCTGCCAACGGCATCTATAAAAAAAGGCACAGCTTCGGCGGGCTTTTTTTCTTTCAAATAAAGTTCGCCGATATTATTTATAGCTATCGCTTCGCCTGTCTTATCGCCTGCGCCCGCTCGCAATAGCTTACTCTCGTTCATAGCACTTAATGCCTGGCTATAGGCCCCCTTTTCGGAAAGTTCGGACGATAAATAATCAAGGCTGTACGACATGCCTATCTTATCGTTCAATTTTTTATAGGTTTTATAACTTGCCTTAAAGCAATTAATGGCACTGTCGGTTTTGCCTTCGTCCATAAACATCAGCCCCCTGTTGTTTATGGCTGTTGCCAGCCGGCCCTCATTTTTCACTTCAACTGCGTAGGCTATTGCTTTTTTGCTTACACTATCGGCCGCTGCAAACGTTTTATTCCGCACATAAAACACGCACATCTCCGAATATAATTCGGCAAGACCATCCAGGTTTTTTATATTATTAAATATTTTTTCCGACTCAAAATACCAGCGTAGCGATTCCTTGTAATTTCCCGATAGGTAATTCCCTGCGCCAATCAATAACGCGCTTTGGCCTGCAAATACCGGTTGCTTGTTTAACAGCGCCTGCTTATAAGCTTTACCCGCAAAAGAGATAACTTTAACATAATCACTGTTTTTATAATGGCGGGCCGAATCCATAAGCTGACTTGTGGCCTGACCGTACAACGTAAAATAAGACCCTAAAAACAGCAATGTAAAAATTAGCACATATTTCATGCAGGTTACCCGGTTTGTGAACGAAACAAGATATGAAATATATTAATATTTAGTAATAAAATTTTTACAAATAAAAAATACCTTTTACGGGGTATTTTAATATTAAGTATTCGCGATAATTTTAACTAATCAATAATTACTTAAAATGAAAAGATCATTATTTTTAATCGCAGCGGTGTTAGTTTTGGCATTCCCAATCGGGAGTTACGCACAATCATCGGCAGATGACGCAACCAAATCCCTTGATATGGCCAGGAATATGATAAAGGTAGCCTTGGGAATAACCGACGATTTTGTAAAATATAAAGGCGATTTTTTACAAAAAGACGATAAGGGAAATTCCTATTACGCGGTAAAAGACCTTGATATTGGTACTAATAGCCAATATGTAATTATAAGAGCCAATGGGGGAAGCACTTATGCAGCCATATTTGAACCCAAAGATGCCGATGATAAAACTCCAACGTTAGCATTTGCCGCATTCACCGGTGGAATAATAACGGTAAGGGCAAATAGCGACATTAACGTTGTAAACGACCCGGCGGGAACGCAGGGAAGCACCCTAAAATATTTTATGATGGCAAAAGACATAAAAATTGCCTCCTTTACTTTTGATACAAGTACCAAATCGGGCACACTGCTGGTGGCTATTCAGTGACGGGGGATAAGGGGTAAGTAATTGGAGGTTAGAGATTAGGTGCACAGAGTCCATTCTAATCTCTAACCTCCAATCTCTATCCTCAAAATCCACTATTAACCGTTGCGCTTTTTACTTTAAACTCAACCGGTTGGCCAATAACCGTTATTTTTTCGGTGAACGGTATTTTTATTCCTTTGTCTATCTGCTGATAATTACTCCATTCCATCGGTGTATTGCCAGGGAGGTCGGTATACTGCCTGATTTTTAGCCCCGTTTTCTGATCGTAAAAGTATTTAACTTTTATTCCGGCCGGGTTAGTTACTGTAATCAAAAAAGCCAGCTGATCGTTTATTACTTGTAGCGTAGGCGCCAATTCTGCACTGTAACCACTTTTGTTAAAATCTAATTCAGGAAAAAGTTGGTTGCGTACTTTTGTTGCTTCTTTAATATCTTTCGATACATCAACCTGTTTGTTCATCTGATTGATGGTTACGCTATCGCCGTTAATGGCAATATGCTCCAATGTAGCGTCGTGGTAGGCAGGGATAACTAAATCCTCCGTAAACATGCCGGGCATTTTATACTTATCGGTTTTTTTCACATTCATATCTGCCACCGTGCCTTCGGCGTTTACTACCAAATCTTTCACCGCTTTCAACTTTTCTTCGCCACCAATTGCGTCAAGGTAGTTTTTTATAACTGTGGCTGTTGTAACACCCGGATCAATACTTACTGCACTAAAACTATTATTTTCGGGGTTGATGTCCGGCAGTTCATGATCAGGGTCAATTACTATAAAATTAATTTTCGAAGTCGATTTATATTTAAAGGTCCACACGCCGCCTCGTTGCCAAATCTCGGCAGGCAAATTAACGATTCCGGTTTTGCCGTTTTGTTCCTTAACAGACAAGGTCACGGGCATGGCCATACCTTCCAAATTTTCGATTGTAATTAACGATCCTTTAGCCGCATCGTTATCCACATAATTAACGTCTTTTACAGATTGATCGAGCTTCATGGTGGTAAAAAACCATTCGTTCCAAAACCAGCTTAAATCTTCGCCGGCGGCATTGTCCATGGTATGGAAAAAGTCCCATGGTGTTGGGTGTTTAAAGGCCCAACGTTTAATATAAGTTTGGAATGCGTAGTCAAACCGTTTTTCGCCCAATACCTGCTCTCGTAATAGTTTTAGGGCCAGAGCAGGCTTGTCATAAGCTGCATAACCCAGGTAGTCGTCCTGTATTACATCTGGTGTATTCATAATAGCTTCGGCATCGCTGCTAAACATGGCAGGAGCGGCTTTTTGCTGGTCTTTTTTATCGTAATATTCGCCTTTATTAAAAATTTTGGTATCTACACCATTAATAAATGTGTTAAAACCTTCGTCCATCCAGGCATATTTCCGTTCGTTGGAGCCTACAATCATGGGGAACCAGTTATGACCAAATTCGTGGTTGGTAACCTCCCATAAGGAGCCCTTTTGACTATCAGAACCACAAAATACAATGCCGGGGTACTCCATACCCCCAACTGTACCGGCCACATTGGTAGCAACAGGATAGGTGTATGGATACCACTGATTAGAATATAATTCCATAGCGCCCTTCACGTATTCGGTTGAGCGGCCCCAGGCATCACTGCCCTTGCTTTCAAACGGGTAAACAGATTGCGCCAGCGCTTTTTTACCATCTGGCAGGTTAATCCTTGCAGCATCCCATAAAAAAGCCTTCGAAGCGGCCCAGGCCACGTCGCGGGCATTTTTACACATAAAGTGCCAGGTTAAGCTGGCCTTTTGTGGATAAGAATTATGGCTCATCACATCAACCGAATCTTTTATGAATACAGTTTTATCGCTGTTTCGGGCAGTGGTCAGGCGACTTATAGCAGTTGGTGTAAGCACTTCCTGCGGGTTCAACAATTCGCCCGAACCCACTACCACCATATTGGCGGGGGCAGTAACAGTATAGTCAAAATTGCCATATTCCAAATAAAACTCTCCAGCGCCCATGTAGGGGATTACGTTCCATCCGGTAACATCATCATAAACCTCCATGCGCGGATACCATTGTGCAATTTCGTATATCCAGCCGTTTTGTGTAAGCGAGCGGCCCATACGGTCGGTACCATATTCCGGGATGTCAAAGGCATAATCTATTTTTAGTTGTATTTTGCCGCCATCCTGCCGTAATGTATCATTTAACTTTACCTGCATACGGGTATCGGTCACCAGGTAATCCGCCTTTTCTTCCTTGCCATTTTTTATAATGTACACGCTTTTTATCTCATCACCATTGGTAAATGATTTCACCGCATTACGGCCACCGGTTGCCGGGCTTGCAGCCGTACCCCTGGAATCCTCGCGGTAAATATTCTGATCAACCTGCAGCCATAAAAAGGCCAGCCCATCAGGACTATTATTGGTATAGGTAAGTAAGGTTGTGCCGCTAACGCGATGCCGGGCAGTATCCAAAACAACATTCAGTTTATAGTCGGCCCGGTTTTGCCAGTATTTTGGTCCCGGTGCCCCTGCAGCGGTACGGTATTCATTGCCTTTATCGGGATAAAATAATGGTGTAAAAACTTTATGCTGATCGTAAACAGGTGCGGCAGGTTCAGTGCTCTGCCCGTATGTTTTCAATACAAAAAGAAAAAAGAGCAGTGATAAGATGGTATTGCAATACTTCATAAGCAGATTTTTGTTTATAACGACAAGTATGTGAAATATTTATGTAGATTGGAAATTATTTTTACCCGAAAAAAGAGGCTGTTTACTAAATTTGAGAATGAAATTGCTGTTTTAACAGAAATGGGAAGCACAATGGGTATTGAAGAATTTTTATTGGACAGGGCCGAGAAAAAGGCATTAAAAAAGGCCGACAGCAAGAACGCAAAGAACTTATGCGGAAAACTGCGCTTAAAATGATAAAAAGTGAAGTCGATATGAACATCGTTTCTGATGTCACCAGCCTTGCTATTACCGAACTTGAACGGCTACATTAATTAATTTTAATACGTAGTGTCAATAATGCCTCGTAAAAATTCTCACACGCGTTTTGGTCGATTCTCATAAATAAAGCAGGCTCTATCAACTCCAACTCCATTAGGTAAAATTCATTGTTATTTAACACCAGGCCATCAACCCTTGCGTATAGCAATGGTTCAGCAATATCATTTAGTAATTTCCCGGCGGCGGTTAAAACCGTTTCATCGGGATACACGGGCTCAACCGATCCCCCAAATTCAGATTGTACTCTAAAATCGCCTTGTTGTGCCCTTTTTAAAACGGCATGGCTGAATTTTTTATTGAAGAACATCAGCGATATTTCGCCACAGGTGGTAATTTCATCCATAAATTTTTGAACTATTACATCGCCCTGTAACAGCATTTCAGCAAAACGCTGGTCATCTGTTTCTGTGTCGCCGGTTTTCCAGGTGTTATAAGCGCCGCCCGAAACCGCTGGTTTAACCACGGCCTTATTCCAACCATTAGTCTTCATTACAGATGCCAAAGTATCAGCGCTATTTTTGAGGCAAAATTGCAATGGCGGAACCAGCGCTCCCTCCGCTGCCAAATCAACCAGATATCTTTTGTTTTGGTTCCATCTTATCACCTCAATGGGATTTAATACCTTGCCTCCCAACTGCTCCAATTTGTTAAGCCAAATATTAAATTCGTGGATTTTGGTATGATAATCCCACATGGAGCGCAACACAATCCCATCAAATTTCTGCCAGTTGACTGCCGGGTCATCCCATATTGCCGGGCTTACTATTATTCCTCTTTTAGAAAGATAGCCGGCAAGTAGCTGATCATCGGGCGATAGGGCGGGATATTTATAACAGGTAACAAAACATAGAAGCATGGCGCAAAAATCACTCAAATTTTTGTTATTTTTGCGAATAATCCGGATAATACCAATTCCGGCGCTTCCCTGTTAAATGGATATATCAGTTGTTGTTCCGCTTTATGACGAAATAGAATCATTGCCCGAGTTAACCTCATGGATTAGCCGTGTAATGGACGAAAACCGGTTTACTTACGAGATTGTGCTGATTGATGATGGCAGTACCGATGGTTCGTGGGAGATGATCAGAAAATTGCGCCAGGGCAATCCCTTTATAAAAGGCATTAAATTCAGGCGTAACTACGGTAAATCGGCCGCGTTAAATGTAGGTTTCGAGGCTGCACAGGGTAACGTAGTAATTACCATGGATGCCGATCTGCAGGATAGCCCGGATGAGATACCCGAACTTTATCGCCGTATAACCGAAGAAAAATACGACCTGGTATCCGGCTGGAAAGCAAAACGGCATGATCCGTTGAGCAAGACCATTCCCACCAAAATATACAATGCTGCTACCCGCCGCATGTCGGGCATACATAATCTGCATGATTTTAACTGTGGCTTAAAAGCCTACCGCAAGGCTGTAGTTAAAAACATTGAGGTTTACGGCGAAATGCACCGCTATATTCCTGTTATAGCTAAATGGGCCGGTTTTGTTAAAATTGGCGAGCAGATAGTAGAGCATCGCCCCCGAAAGTACGGTAAAACCAAATTTGGGATCAGCCGGTTTATTAATGGACTACTCGATTTAATGTCGATATTTTTTGTTGGTAAATTTGGCAAAAGGCCCATGCACTTTTTTGGTACCATGGGCGTTTTAAGTTTCTTAACCGGAACTATTATTGCCATCTGGATCATCAGCGATAAGCTGTATAATTTAGCCCATCGTCTGCCCGTGCGCCAACCTACAGATAACCCGTTGTTCTATATCGCATTGGTAGCGGTAATATTAGGTTCGCAGCTATTCCTTACCGGTTTTGTTGCCGAACTGGTATCACGCAGCGCCCCCGAACGCAATAATTACCAGGTTGAGGAGGTTATTTAATTTAAGAATTTGTTGATTTGAAAATTTGAAAATTAATTAGACAATTCAATTAACTCTGTTATGAAAATAAACCCAGGCATTTTCAAATCTTCAAATTAAAAAATTTTCAAATCAATCCATGTTCTTCTCCATCATCATCCCTTTATATAACCGCCCGCAAGAGATAAAAGAACTGCTGGAAACGCTTACGCTGCAAACCTATAAACAGTTTGAGGTATTGGTTATTGAAGATGGTTCGGTGGATGATGCCGCTGAAATTGCACAAAGCTTTAGCGATAAACTGGATATTAAATATTTTACAAAACCCAATACCGGGCAGGGTTTTACCCGCAACTTTGGTTTTGAACGGGCCTTGGGCGATTACTTTATTATTTTTGACTCTGATTGCCTGATTCCCCCCGAGTATCTGCAAATTGTAAATAACAGATTAACTACCGATTACCTGGATGCTTACGGTGGCCCGGATGATGCACACCATTCGTTTACACCTGTACAAAAAGCCATCAGCCATGCCATGACCTCTCCTTTTACTACCGGCGGCATTCGCGGTAATAAAAAGGGAATTGGGCAGTTTCATCCGCGCAGTTTTAATATGGGTGTTTCCCGGAAGGTTTGGGAAAAAGCGGGAGGCTTTATTATTACCCGGTTGGGCGAAGATATTGAGTATAGCATCCGCATCCATTCGCTCGGCTTTAAAATCGGGTTGATACCCGAAGCCAAAGTTTATCATAAACGGCGCACTAACTTTTATAAATTTTATAAACAGATTCATTTCTTTGGCCGCGCCCGCATCAACATCTATAAGTTTTTCCCAAAAGAGTTAAAGCTTGTTCATTTTTTTCCGGCATTTTTTACGCTGTCGCTGCTATTTATCTTGGCAGCTAATATTTTTAACTGGCCAATTGCAGAGTTATGTAATTTTTTACTGGCTGTTTATATATTGTTGATATTTTTTCATGCATGGGTGAAAAATAAATCAGCAAAAATCGCATTTTTGAGCATTATTGCTTCCTTCACTATACTAATTGCCTATGGGTTAGGGTTTATGCAGGATTTTTGTAAACGGGTAATATTAAAACTATCATAAAGCATCTATGTACCATCCCTTTTCTGTTACGGAAACGTTAAATATTGCATGGCAAATTTTTAAAAAAAACTTTGCAACTATTGCTGTTTATGGGCTGGTTGCCGTTGTTCTTGTTGGTGTTGTAGGCTTTGTGGTTGAGTTCTTTATTGTCGATATTATTTTAGAATGGATCGCAGTATTTATTTTGCTGCTCACTTACAGCTTTGCATACCTGGGGTTTGTTAAATTAATCTTTTTATTTATCGATAAAGAATACTACGAGTTTGAATTCCGGGATATTATACCTCCGTTAAAAACACTTGGCAGCTATTTAGTACTTTTAATATTAGTGAGCACCTTTGGGGTGTTTGCAACCAAGTACATTGATAACCTTGATGAAGGATTGTTACAGACTATTCTGAAAGGAATATCAGCTGTAGGTTTCGTGAGTTTTATTGTCTTTTTTTTGCCAATAGCTGCTTGCTTTATAGTGGACGATAAAAGCGGCCCGTTTGAATCTGTTATTCAAAGCTTTCAATTAGTAAAAGGCAATGTCCTTAAATATTTTTTATTGTTCCTGGTTATTGAAGGAATGGTTTTTATTGCTGCGCTCACCATACTTGGGATGGTGTTTGTGGTACCTTTTGTTGATATTTTATTGGTGGTAGCGTACCGAAAGCTTGTGTACAGTCATATTGATGCGGACGACGAAATTGCCGAAACTGTATAATTATGGGACTAAAGGCAGCTTTAAGCAAACCGTTTGCCGCAATAGCTAACTGGCAGCTAAACAAACTCCGAAGAAATGCCGTTGCACTACAGCAAAAAACGCTTGATTATTTAGTTAGCGAGGCTGAAAATACAATATTTGGGAAAATACATCATTTTGAAAAGATCAACACGTATGATGATTTCAAAAAAAATGTGCCCATTGCCGATTATGAAGATCTTCGGCCGTATATTGAAAGGGTAACTGCAGGAGAAGCGAGCGTGCTTTGGCCCGGCAAACCCGCCTATCTGGCCAAAACATCCGGTACAACCTCCGGCATCAAATATATTCCCATCTCAAAAGAGAGTATGCCTCAGCACATTAAGGCTGCCCGGAATGCATTGTTAAGCTATATTCACGAAACGGGAAAGGCTGATTTTGTTGATGGCAAACTTATTTTTTTACAGGGAAGCCCGGTATTAAACGTTAAAGCCGGGATTTCGGTTGGGCGGCTATCGGGCATTGTGGCACACCACGTCCCTGCTTATCTGCAAAAAAACAGGATGCCCAGCTACGAAGTAAACTGCATGGACGACTGGGAGCAAAAAGTAGATGCAATTGTGGCAGAGACAAAAAACCAGGATATGCGGCTGATATCGGGTATACCACCCTGGTGCCAAATGTATTTCGACAGGCTTTCGGCTGTATCAGGCGGTAAAAAAATCAAAGATATATTCCCTAATTTTAAGCTGTTTGTACACGGCGGTGTTAATTACGAGCCTTACCGTGCGCGGATGGAAGAAAGTATAGGCTTTGCCGTCGATTCGATTGAAACCTACCCGGCATCCGAAGGTTTTATTGCCTTTCAGGATTCGCAGAAGGATAAGGGCTTATTACTAATGGTCGATTCAGGAATATTTTATGAGTTCATCCCGGCTGAAGAGTTTTTTAATGATCATCCTGCCCGTGTCAGTCTTAAAGATGTTGAGCTCGATAAAAATTATGCATTGATATTAAACACCAGCGCAGGCTTATGGGGTTATAGTTTGGGTGATACCGTTAAATTTGTATCATTAAACCCGTATAAAATAATTGTTACCGGGCGCATAAAACATTATATTTCGGCTTTTGGTGAACATGTGATTGGCGAAGAGGTTGAGCAGGCACTGATGAGCGTTGCCAACGAGGAAAATGTTGATGTGATAGAGTTTACCGTAGCGCCGCAGGTAAACCCAACGCAAGGCAAGTTGCCTTACCACGAATGGTTCATTGAATTTGGTAAGGAACCAGCAGATTTAAATACATTTGCTTTAAAAGTAGATAAAGCCTTGCAAAAGAAAAATATTTACTACTTTGACCTGATTGAAGGAAACATTTTGCGACCTTTAATTATTCGCAGCCTGAAAAAAGATACCTTTATTAATTATATGCGTTCGCAGGGTAAACTTGGCGGGCAAAATAAAGTGCCAAGGTTGGCGAACGACCGCAAAATTGCGGACGAACTGACGAACTATACTGTTTAATAACATTGATTAATAAAAAAAATATCGCCGTCCTCGGCTCAACAGGCAGCATCGGCACGCAAACACTGGAGGTAATTAATAACAATCCCGAATTATTCCGGGCGTTTCTATTAACTGCTTATAGCAATGCTGACTTACTGATAGCACAGGCCCTGCAATTTAATCCGGCTTATGTGGTTATTTGCGATGAGGCTAAATATGACTACATAAAGGAGGCGCTGGCCAAAACCAACGTAAAGGTATTGGCAGGAATTGAAGCTATTATCGACCTGGTCACTCATCCGGATATCCATATCGTTTTAACCGCCATGGTTGGCTTTGCCGGGCTTGAACCTACCATAGCCGCCATAAAAGCCGGGAAAGATATCGCCTTAGCCAATAAAGAGACCCTTGTGGTAGCGGGCGAGCTGGTAACAGGATTAGCAAAAAAAAACAAGGTTAAAATTTTACCGGTTGATTCGGAGCATTCGGCTATTTTTCAATGCCTTGCCGGTGAAGAAGAAAATGCGATTGAAAAAATCATCCTCACTGCCTCCGGTGGCCCGTTCAGAGGGAAATCGCTCGATTTTTTAGCCGGTGTAACCCGTGAAGATGCGCTTAAACACCCCAACTGGGTAATGGGCGCAAAAATAACCATTGATTCAGCCTCGTTAATGAACAAGGGTCTGGAGGTTATTGAGGCAAAATGGTTATTTGATTTAGAAGCAGATCAGATAGATGTTATTGTCCACCCGCAATCTATTATCCATTCGATGGTACAATTTGAAGATGGTTCCATCAAAGCGCAGATGGGGTTGCCCGATATGAAGCTGCCTATTCAATATGCCCTAACTTATCCTTCAAGAATAAAAAACAATTTCATAAGGTTTAGCTTTATTAATTACCCCCAGTTGACATTTGAAAAACCGGATACAGAAACTTTTCGTAATCTTGCATTAGCATTCGAAGCGTTAAAACAAGGTGGCAACATGCCTTGTATTATTAATGCAGCCAATGAAGTTGCTGTGGCAGGTTTTTTGAATAAAGACATTGGCTTTTTGGCGATGAGCACAATTATTGAGCAATGCATGCAACATATTGCTTATAAGGAGAGTCCTGATTTGGACGACTATTTGAATACTGATAAGGAAACACGCATCTTTGCACAAAATTTAATACAAAAAATGCCGTTAAAGGCGTTACAATTTTAACATAAAAACAACTAATGAGTATAGTGATCATGGTGGGCCAGTTAATACTGGGCCTGTCTATTTTGGTAATTTTACACGAGCTTGGACATTTTCTGGCTGCACGCGCCTTCGGCATCAAGGTAGAAAAATTTTATCTGTTTTTTGATGCATGGGGGTTCAGCCTGTTTAAATTTAATTATAAAGGTGTTGAGTATGGTATTGGTTGGCTTCCCCTGGGCGGTTACGTAAAAATTGCTGGTATGATTGATGAATCAATGGATACCGAGCAATTGGCAGGGCCGCCACAACCGTGGGAGTTTCGTTCCAAACCAGCCTGGCAGCGTTTAGTAGTAATGCTGGGCGGCGTTACTGTAAATATCATATTAGGTATAATTATTTTTTGGGTGCTGACTATAAAATACGGCGAAAGCTATATTCCCAATGCCGAAATTAAATACGGCATTGTAGTAGGCAAAATAGGTGAAAAAATTGGCTTAAAAACAGGTGACAACATCACTGCAATCAACGGTGTAAAGGTAGTGCAGTTTGAGGATTTAACCAGCCCCAATGTAATTATGGGCAATACCGATTTAACTGTGCGCCGGGGCGATCAGATACTACATGTTAGAGTGCCCGGTAATTTAATAAATGACCTGGCCGATTACAGCAGTGGTAGCGAGCCGTTTATCAGCAAGCTGCCGCGCACAAGGTTTGCTATTGACTCCATTGTACCCAATAGCAATGCTCAAAAAGCAGGACTTTTATCAAATGATAGCATTGTTGCAGTAAACGGAAACAAAATTGTGTTTTTTGACCAGTTTAAAGCACAGTTGGCCCTAAATACCAATAAAACGGTACAACTATCAGTAAACCGCCGCGGCAATGTCATTCAAAAATCAGCAGATGTAAATAAAGATGGAGCTTTAGGCTTTTTTGGAAAATATGACGACATACCCAAGGAGAAAAATTTAAGCTTCAGCTTTTTTGGCTCGTTGCCGGTAGGCGCTAACAAGGCATGGAGCACATTTACCGATAATGCCAAAGGACTTGGAAAAGTATTTAAAGGCGAGGTAAAGTTTAACAAAGCTGTAAGCGGTCCGGTAGCTATTGCTACCTTATTCGGCCCAACTATTGATTGGGTGAAGTTTTGGAGCCTGGTGGGCCTGTTATCAATGGTATTGGCTTTGACCAATTTATTGCCGATACCCGCACTGGACGGTGGTCATGCATTGTTTTTGGTAATTGAAATGATAAAAGGCAAACCGTTGAGCGATAAATTTTTAGAACGCGCACAAATAGTAGGCTTTGTAATATTGATAACACTGATGGTGTTTGTGTTTGGCAATGATATAGTGAGGCAGGTGATGAAGCATAAGCCCTGAAACTTTAGCTCCATAAAAAAGGCCCGGTAATTCGGGCCTTTTTTATGGAGCTAAAGTTGATTTAAGCTTTTTTTTCGTCGGGTCGTTTAATTTATCGGCGAGTTTTCTGCTATATCAAGCGGTGAGCGATCCTTCTTTAAAATGGCAGCAGTAATCAGTGCACCTATTATACCAAAAAATATAATCCCAATGCCAGAGCCGATGGTGAAAAAATAGATGCCGAACTTTTTCATAAAGTCCATTGATGTAGCAATCTGTTCGGGGGTTGCTGTTCCTTTTGCTTCCATTTGAGCCTGCGTAACAGCTAACATCTTATCCAAAGCAGCAGGGCTTAAAATGGCAAAATAGAGGTAGCTAAATATTGCCAGCATCAAACCCGAAAACAATGAATACCATAAACCGTTTACAAAGGCATCGCCATAAGATATATATCCACCCAATTGCTCTTTAAACTCCTTTTGTGATAAAAACAAAAAAGCAAAAAGTGCAATAAAACCTATATACTTCACTGCAGAAGTGGGATCAACATTTAAAAATTGATATAAATAGGTAAGAATAATGGAAGTTAACAGGTAAAAAACCGACCATTTAATGGCCACATTAGTTGAATTTGGTTTCATAGTTATAATTATAATTAGTTTAAAGTTTATTAAAGCTAATTATAATTATAATACAAACTGTATTAAATTTAAAGAAAATTAATTGAGCCTTTAATTAACTGTTTCGTAAACTGGCGGGTCTCTTTTCATCAGCGCTCCAAAAATAAGCGCCAAAACAAAGGCAAATATTATTGACACGGCTATTCCTTGTATAATACCGGCAATGGTAACGTTCCGCTGATTATCAAAATCCGTTTTTAACTCCGCCACTTTAGCATCTATTTGTTGTTGACTGCTTTTGCCGCTTTGCATAACCATAGTAGTTGCGGTGATGGTAGATGCTTCTATTTTCGTTACCATATCAGGCTCAATAAATTTGCCAAAAACCAAATCCCGGCCACTTATCTGGATAACGTACGCAATAAAAAACATAATAAATATGCCCGTTGTGGCTTGTTTAAAGCTCCAGTAGCCACCAATTTTTTTGCGTTGACTAAAACTAAAAAGTAAAACCAGGGCTATTGGGAGAAGAAAGGAAAATATGATAGGTATAGCCACGAAAGCCACAGGCGATTTGGCCATTGCCGTAATAAAATAAAAGGACGCAATACTCAATACTAATAAACAGACGCCTAAAAACGCGCCTGTTTTAATCCCATTTATTTTTATTGTTTTTTCGATCTCGTTCATTTTTTTTTAAGAAAAGGTTTTTGATTAAATAAAGCTGATTAAAATTTCCAGTACAGCCATATCAAATTCTTTATCTAAAGCATTATCGGCAATAACATTTTTGTCTTCGGCCGTTGGTTCAACATTTTGAAAAAAGCACATCATGGGGTAAAACAATTCGGCCAACTCCGAATCTTCGGGCAATTTGGACGCTACTTTGCTTATTTCTTTCACCGGGCTTTCAATCAATATCTGGTTTGAAATTACCGGCTCATAAATACGGTATTCATCCTGAAATTCATCTTCATCAACCAGCAGGAATTCTTTGAGATAATCCTCCAAACCGGGTTCAATATCTTCGTCCTCGCACTCGTTCAAATAAAGCAGCAGGTTTAACAATTCGGTACCACGGTCGAGCGTTTCTTCTTCAATATCGGCCCATTCCTGGCTATCCAAATAGTCTTCCTCCAGCTTTTTGATATCAGCGCTAAAGAAATTAATCATCAGCAAATCGAAGAAAACCTCGCGCAGGGCTTCCAGTTGCGGGTGTTCGTCAAAAACTTCATCCAATTGGTCTACTTTATCCATAAAGTCTTCTTCTGATGTAAATACATCATTAAAAACATCGATGAAGGGGGCAGCGTTGAAGCTGCTATATTTTGAAAAAGCGGCAATAGCGGCTTTTATGGCTGATTCTACTTTTGGATCGATCATTATCTTTATTGTTTGTACAGATGATTATTATTAAAACTGAGCAACACCTTGCCGGTAAGTGTTTGCCCCATAAAAGGTGAGTTGTATGATTTTGACCTGTTATTGTTTCGGTTATATTCCCATTCGGTATCTGTGTCAAAAATCACAAAATTGGCTGGTTCCCCTTCAGCAATAGTCGGGATATCGATATTTAAAATTTCGCGGGGATTAATGGACAGCTTTAGCACAATCTGGTCAACATCCAACCCGGCGCCCAATGTCAACGGCAAGGCCGTCTGCAGTCCAATGATGCCATATTCGGCCACTTCAAACTCCACATCTTTAAATTCTACCTCATGTGGAGTGTGTTGTGATACGATGGCATCAATGGTACCGTCCTCCAAACCTATTAGCAGGGCATCAACATCGTCCTGTGTGCGTAAGGGTGGTTTTACTTTGTAAAGGCTGTCAAAGCCAACTAAGGCTTCATCAGTTAGCACCAGGTGATGTGCTGCCACATCGCAGGTTACTTCAAGACCTTTGCGTTTGGCTTCCCTGATCAGTTCAACCGACCTGGTGGTTGAGATGGTGCTGAAATGAATTTTTGAACCGGTATATTCGGCAAGGTAAAGGTCGCGGGCAATCATCAGTTCTTCGGCCAATGACGGGATACCCTTCATACCCAAATAGGTGCTTATCTCGCCTTCGTTAACTTTGGCCTTGCCCGCAATGGCGGTATCTTCGGGATAAGAAAATATTAGTGCATCAAAGCCCTGGGCATATAACATGGCCCGTTCCATCAAACCAGCATCCTGTACGGGTCTGTTGCCATCGGTAAATGCTTTGGCGCCGCTCAGGTACATGTCGTACATTTCGGCCAGGTCCTTGCCTTCGCGCTTGTGTGAGATGGTTCCAAGCGGATATACATCAACCAGGTTTTTTTTGGCGCGGTTTAGTAAATATTCTATCTCTGCTTTCGAGTGCACCGGCGGCACAGTATTGGGCATTAAGGCCACCCCGGTAAAACCACCGGCAGCAGCGGCCCGGGTACCTGTGTACAAGTCTTCTTTTGTTTCGAGGCCTAATTCGCCAATATTACAGTTCAGATCAAAAAAACCAGGCGCTAAATATTTGCCTTCGGCATCAATAACCTCCGCATCAGCTTCAATTTCCGGCGCTATCCGGGTGATTACTCCTTTTTCAACCAAAACATCAGCAATTTGTTGGTTAAAGGGCGAGTTAGGGTCAATAATTGTTGCGGATTTGATAAGCAAATTCATTATCAAGCTTTTAAAGGTGGGTTTGTGTACAATTAAACAGGTTGCGAAACACGCTGATTATCAGTTTTATAAAACCTAATTACTAATATTTCGATCCCCATAAAAATCAATGCCAAAATTATACAAAGTTTCCATAATTGCAGGCCAAAATTTGTTTCTGTTACGGCCGATTTTATAGACCCCTTTCCGGCCTCCAAAACAGGCGCTGCCTGGGGAATTAATTTCGCTAAATCGGCGGCCGTTAAATACCTCAGATCCGACTCGCTCCGGTTATCATTAAAAGCCAGTACCGCTACGGTGCTATCCTGCTTTTTCAAATCGTAGATGCCGGTTTCCTGCAATTGGTCGGCCATATACAACAGGGTGCTTCCCTCCTGCTGCTTTGCGCCTGGAATAATGCTTTGACCGGGTTTGATCAGTTTAAGCAATTGTTTTTCGCTGCTTTGTATGGCGGGGACCTCTATGGTTTCATCGCGCCCCAGCGTATAAAACAAAGGCTGGTCGTGCCCGCTTAGCAGCGCAACCCTAAACATCACCGGAACAAACAAGGCGTGACGCGGCAGGTTGCTAAAATCTTCGTCTAAAGCAACTGCCGAAATATATACTTTACCCCTGCCGCTGATATATCCCGCCCAAAACGACTGGCGGCCGGGTAAGGTCATCAAATCCTCCATCCTGTTGCCGGATGACGAACTTAACTGGTAATATTTTTTCACCGCAGGCAAATCGGGATTTCGGGGAAAATCTTCGAAAATATTTTTAAATACGGGGTTTTGCAAATTGATGCCGGAAACTTTAATGGCGTCTGCCTGTAATTTTTCGGGGTAAGCAGCATTTAACGGAGCCAGCAATGAATGATAGCTACTCAAATCGGCATTGGCTGAAGGGAAAACCATTAATGTGCCGCCCTTACTCACATAGCTTTGCAGTTGCTGAGCCAGACCTGTTGAAAATGCATCGATATTGCTTAAAATAACCAGTGGATAAGTATTGAGCGCTGCATAGTCCACATTACCATCCGGCACACGTTTGGCATCAAAAAAAGCATCGGCAGCAAAAACGGCCTTTAGATAAGGATTGGGCGTGCCGCCATCAATCAGCAATACCTGCATTTGCTGCCTTACATTGAAAGAAAAGTAAAACTGGTTATCAAAAGTTACCGGATTATCCTGCAAACTAATTTCGGCCCGCTGCCATCCTGCCTGCAATCCCGAAAAGGTAAGTGTATCATACTGCACCGACCTTGCATTAACGGTGTAGCTCCCCAATGCCTTTTGCGCACCATTGATTAGCAGTTTAAGCGGTATCTTTTCGGCCTTTTCACCTGCGTAGTTATGCAGCCGTACCACCAGTTTTTCGCTTTCGCCGGGGCGATGTATGGCGCTTAGCAGGGCTACGGAATCCACTGCCACATTCGGCAAGGTACTTGCGGTAAGTTGAACCAAATTGATGTGCACGCCGGTGTCGGCCTTAACAGACTGCAAACCGGCCATATTTTTTTGAAAATCGGATATCAAATAGGCAGATCGGATTCCATCCGTATGCATATCCAGCAAACTTTGCTGGCGACCAATAATCTGACTCAGGTTGCGGCTTTGCGGGCTTATCTTTATTACATCCACGGCATCGTTAAATTCGTCGCGGCTTAATAGGCGCTGATGTTTGCCTTCAAAATCCTGCGTAAGCAGCTGAAAACGATCATTTATGCTATAGGCAGATGCTATTTCTTTGGCCCGCCGTTTGGCTTCATCAAGCAAAGTGCCCTCACGATTAAGGGTTTGCATCGAATACGAGTTATCAACAAATATGCTTACAGCCTGCTGTTTACCTGCGTTTACGGTGTTTTTACCTGGTAAATAGGGTTTTGTGAATGCCAGTACCAAAAAAGTGATAGCCAGTATGCGCGAGGCCAATATGAGCCGTTCTTTTAAGTTTTTACGGTGCGATTGTTTTTCCTGTATCTCTTTCAGAAACTGCACATTACTGAAATATACCTTTTGATAACGCCGGAAATTAAACAGATGTATTAATACCGGTATGGCGATGGCAAACAATGCAAACAGGAACGCAGGATATAAAAAATGCATTTATTTAATGTGCAAATGTGCGGATATGCAAATGTGCGAATTTTTGTGCGAACAGGGATTAAAATTCTTCAACCGATGTCATTTCGACTCCCTCGTCGAAATGACATCGGTTATTAGTTGAAGCCCCTATTCTTCACTATGATGATGCTTCTTACGCTTCTTCTTTTTATGCGTTACCTCCTGCGTATGCTTCTTTGATTTCTTTGGTTTATTGGTAGTCACGGATTTAACAGGAACAACGGCTGCAGGTTTAACCCCGTTTACCGATGTGGAATCTTTACTTACCTGTTTTATAGTAAAACTATTATCGCGCAAGCCATATTCAAACAACCGTTTCTGTCCGGTGGCTTTTGCATCTTTACTGTTGCTGCTGTATATGGGAAATTCGCGCATTAGCACGCCTTGCTTGGTATAAAAATTATCCTCGCCCCGGTAGCCTTGTTTTTGGGTCTTAGATAATTTGGGGAAATCCAATTTTTGGGCTTTGCCATTGGTAAATTCGAAGGCGTATATATTTGTGTAGTTAATGGTATCATTTATTTTAACCTGCACTAATATTTCCGGGTTACCGTCAAGATCCATATCCGAGTTGTACACATCTACAATTTCGCCTTCCAAATCGCTACTGGTGGTGGTATATTTGGCTGCGGCCGAATCGGAATGTAAAATAACAAACGAACCGGTTTTGGTTTGGCCCCTGCCCCAGCTCAATACATCATAATCCTGGCCGGGCGATACCTCCACCAATTTGTGATACCTGATTGGCGGGGTTAAGGCAGGCGCTTCGGATATTTGCGGGGTAATGGTACTGCTTTTTTCATTGTTACTGCAAGCGGCAATAAACACGCAGCCTGCAAGTGCAATTAAATAAAAACCTGATATTTTTCTCATAACTAATTATACAACATATCTGGCGTCAGTTCTGTTTTCACTTTTCCGGGCGCGGTAATAAATACCTTTAAATTGCCCGAGTTACCGGCATCAAAATATTTTACTGTTATTTTATGATACCCTTTTAATAAGGGTACCGAGCCGCCCTGGTCAAATGCGCCATGTTTGCCATCGTTGTCAACTACCGGTTGCTCATCAATCAACAACGACGAACCATTGGCCGATGCTGTTGAAAAGCCATAGTTATCATCCGTATCCACATGGATAAACCCGGTGTAAGTTACTCCGAAACCTTTAATCCCTTTTTTAAACGTTGCAGTGTTGAAATTTACAGCAACGCCCGAGTCGATTACCGCCGCGCCTTTTAACTGATCAACACTTGTGAAATCACCGGTAAACAGTTGATACTTTAACCCTTTGGCGGGCGTAGTATATATAACGGCTTGCAATGGCGCCTTATTGTAAACGGTTACGTGGGTAACCTGGCTTACTTTGCCTGTTGGTGTAACTACAATGGCCTTCAACTCGCGGTATTGGTCGGGAGGAATGCTGTAGGTCATTGGTGCAGTATATTCAATATCTGTATTGCCCGGCTTGTATCCGTCAATAGTATAATAAACTTTCGCTCCGGCAACAGATGGTTTTAAATTTACCGTCAGTTGCTGCGCAAACATAATAGTATCCGTTGCGCCGATAACCGTAGGTACCCGATAATTAAAATTATTTTTATCAAGCATAGCCAAATGCGATGGCAAGCGATTATATGCAAAATCAGAATAGCTTTTATTGGCCAGCGGCGACCAGGCGACTTCCGACAAAGCCAGCAAGCGTGGCAGCACCATATAATCTACTTTATTTTCTGTGGGGATATACTCCGTCCATAAATTGGCTTGCACGCCAATAATAAACTTTTGCTGATCGGCTGTTAACACTGCCGGGATGGGATTATAGCTATATATTTTACTCAACGGATCATATCCGCCAATGCTCAATGGCTCCTGGTTTTGTTTACTTTGTTGCTGATCGATATATAGACCACCGCTGCCAGGCGTCATTACCACATTATGGCCTTGTTGCGCGGCGGCTATACCGCCTGCTTCGCCGCGCCAGCTCATCACCGTTGCATTAGGCGAAAGGCCGCCTTCTAAAATCTCGTCCCAGCCAATGATGCTGCGGCCTTTTGAATTTACAAATTTCTCCATCCGTTGGATGAAATAGCTTTGCAGTTCGTCTTCGGTTTTCAAATTCAGGCTTTTCATTAGTTTCTGACAAAATGCCGATTTCTTCCATACATCTTTAGGAGCCTCATCGCCACCTACATGGATGTATTTACCGGGAAACAAATCCATCACCTCGGTTAAAACATCCTGCAAAAAGCTAAATGTTTTATCCGATGGGCA